>CAZILJ010000883.1:0-5389 GCA_964539915.1 uncultured Acidobacteriaceae bacterium
TGAGCGCAAGTTAACCAGGTCGTGGAAAAGCGGCTTTCGCTATAGGGATTGGTGCTTGAACACGAGGAATAGCGGCGCTTCAGCGCCGCGACAGCGTTCACAATAAATACGGGCTTTAGCCGCTGACAACTGTTACTTAGTTAGCAGTCCAGCGCCTGTTCATCCGCTTCGAGTCATTGTCGCGGCGGCAGGCGTCTGCCCAAGCGCAACCTCACCGGCAGACATCTGGTGCGTTTTCGACATGCCGTCAGAGGGCGGCGCTCGCGACGAGGAAAGGCTCGTCAGGCGAGTCCCACGCGAGATCCTGGTCGCGCCAAAGCAACACCCGTAGTTTCCATGAAGCGCAAGCGATTCAGTTCGTCGTAACGCCCGCGCCCGACAGAAAGTTTGCCGCGTGGGCTATAGACGGCGACGCCAGGGACGAAGCTATTGTCCGGCATTCGCCAATCCCAAATAGTTTCCGTAGCCGACAATCACAGTGGACGCAACCAACAGAAACAACGCCAAAGTGAGCAGATACCCGGCGCGTGAGCCTGCGCCCTTCCACTCTTTGAACCCGATCCCCCACAAGCTGCTGAAAATGATGATGCTGGCCATGTGGAGCGTCCAACTCGAGAAGCCATAGCGCCCCATCTGGCTCTCCCCCATGGTGTAGAAAAAGAATTGGAAGTACCAGGTGGTCCCTGCTAGAGCGCAGAGAAGGTAGTTGCGCAGCATCGGTGCGTGCGGCGCCGCTGAGGCGGGAACTTCTGGCGTCATCACCGCCACCTGAGTTTGTCCGCTTTGGGAAGAGCCGATACGCTCCGCCACTTCACGGCTGGGCGCATCCACAGCCGTTTCGATGATGGGTTCGTCTTTCGGGCCGTCCTGTCGAATGACCGAGCTGAAGAATTGGTATCCCGTCTTATTGCGTGTGAGCAGTATCAGGCACCAGATGAAGTTCGTCAGAAATCCGCCGACCAGGACCACAATCAGCACAGGCAATCCCTGCCATAGTTTGGCAGTCCCATGTTGCAAGGTAAGCGTCTTGATCGGATCCCCAGCCGCCAGCCCATACGCGAAGCATGCGCTCATGACGCCGGAGAGCAGAGCAACCCCAATGCCTTTTCGCAGGTCAAATTCCCGAATCGCAGATCTCTTCTGCTCCGGTGACATGACGCGCTCTTTTGAAATTCCCGCCAGTCCAGCGGCAGCGATGCCGGCAAGGCAAACGAAAATTCCAAACAGAATTACGCGCCCCGAGGAAGTTGCGAGAACCTGGGTCACGAATTGACCACGGAAGATCGGCGGCATGAGTGTGCCGAATGCCGCACAGAGTCCAAGCACGACCGCCATGCCGAGCGACAGGCCAAGGTAGCGCATGGTCAGGCCGAAGGTGAGCCCGCCCACTCCCCACAAGAGTCCGAAGAAGAAGGCCCAGAACAGCGCGGAGGGGGGAGCTTGGCCCAGCACCGCAAGCAGGTCCTTTGTAAGAAATGAGGCTAGAATCCAGGGTGCAATGATCCAGCTGAAGAATCCTCCAGCGAGCCAGTAAGTCTCCCAAGCCCAGCGTTTCACACCTCGATAGGGAACATAAAAACTGCCCGAAGCCAGTCCGCCCAACCAATGAAACAAGACCCCGAGTGCCGGGTTTGGATTCATTTATTCCTCGAATCTGAATTACAAATGGAAGACTTCTTCCAGAGGCTGCATGGCCCCATCGGGCAACGCTCCGTCAGGCTGCACAAAGAAGCTGCCCATTTGCCGCTGCCAACGTTCATTCACTTCGCGTTGGGCCATCCCAGCCCGAGCGCGTTCGAAGTCATCGGTTTCAAGATAGCCGATCAGAAGGCCATCGCCTCGCAGGAACAATGAATAGTTGTGCCATCCGGACTCGCGCAAAGCGGCCAGCATCTCGGGCCATACTGTGCGGTGTCGTTGCTTGTATTCCTCGAGCCGCTCCGGTTTGACCTGTAACACAAAGCAGACGCGCTGCATATTTGCTCCTTAACGCAGGAAGCCTTCGGGCAGGCCGCCGTCGACTGGAATGACGTGACCCGTCGTCTTTGCGCTTTGATCGCTGGCCAGCCATACCATCGCGGCAGCGCAATCCTGCGGAAGAATCGCCCGCTTGGTCAGCGTACGTTGCGCATAAAAATCTGCCAGCTTGCCGCGCAGTTCCTCGGTGGTCTCCGACTCAGAGAAGGCGATCGTATACTTCTGGAGCGATTGCATCACTCGGTCCCGCGGGAACATTGTGGATCCGGCAACCACGGTTGCCGGAGCGATTCCGTTTACCCGCACGTGAGGACTGAGTTTGATCGCAAGCTCCCGAATCAGGTGGTTGAGAGCTGTCTTGCTCGTGTCATAAGCCTCGCTGCCCTTTTTAGGAACCACGGCGTTGGCGGAACTTGTAAGGACCATCGCGCAGGGGAGTCCCTGGTCTTTGAACACCCATTCGGCCTGCCGCGCTAATAGATAATTGCCGGTCACGTTCACCAGAAAAGTCCTGGCCCATTCTGCCTCTGCGAGCTCTCCATCCCGGCCGGGCACGGGATAGATCGCTGCGGTGTTGACGATCACGTCGATACCGCCGAACTGCGAAAGGGTGAACTTGGTCGCGTCAGACAGCGAGGTGGACGAGCTGAGATCGACCGTGGTATGCGCTACAAATTCGCGAGAGCCGACGGTGCCCACCTCATCGGCAACCTTGCTTGCCCCCGGCTGATCAAAATCGGCGATGACAACGTGAGCTCCCTTTCGCCCCAGCAACAGGGCTACTTCGCGGCCGATACCGCTGGCCCCGCCGATAACCAGCGCGATCTTGCGGCTGAACTCTGCCTCGGCGGGCATGCGCTGAAGTTTGGCTTCTTCGAGGGCCCAATACTCGATGCGGAACGCCTCCGACCGGGGGAGTGCCACATAATTATGGAAGTGGGTGAAGCGCTGAGATTGCTCGTCGCGCCTGGCCTGCGGCAGGGGATGGGAAACCTCGCCATCTTCAAGTGCGTTCGCGCCCGCCATGACGTGGATGGCGTTAATGAAAAATTCGGTGGTGATGCGCGCTTCTTTCTTGTTCCTGCCGAAGCCCAACAAGCCTAAGCCCGGCACCACGACGACTGACGGATTGGAATCACGCAGCTGGGGCGAATCGTTCGTGGCCCATTCCTCGTAATACTTCTTGTAGGCGGATCGATAGTCGACAACGTCACTCTGAATGCGATTCTTCAGAGCATTGATGTCATCCTTTGCCGGATCCCAGGAGAGAAACATCGGACAGACACGAGTTCTCAAGAAGTGGTCCGGGCAGCTTGTGCCCAGGGCGCTGAGTTCTTTCGCCCACCTCGATCCTGCGTAAGTCAGGGCGTCTTCGTCGTCGGCGTAGTGGGCGACTACGCGGCGATTGGAAGACAACGCGCCTCGAAGGGCAGGCAGAATCTGGGTGGAAATGTTCTTGCGATCCTTTAGCGGCGCATGCAGGGCTCCGCCGAACAGCGAACCCTTTTTCGATTGGTGTCGGAGAATGAATTCGCCCATCTGATCGATTGTGTGAATGCTATTCAAGTAGCAATCGCGTTGCGTCGTTCCCCAGGTGAACAGCCCGTGGCCGCCGAGGATGAGACCCTCCGCTTCGGGATTGTCTTTGACGGCTCGCTCAATCAGGAGCGCCAGCTCGAATCCGGGACGCTGCCACGGCACCCACACGATTTTGCGATCGAATTCCTCGTTGAATTCCTCCAACTTTTGCTTCCCGTTGGCGCTGGCCGCGAGGGCGATGGCCCAATCGGGATGCAGATGGTCGACGTGATCAAACGGCAGGAACGCGTGCAGAGGAGTGTCAATCGAGGCTGCCACGCGACTCTCGCCAAACGCCGAGAGCGGATAGTAGCGAACCATCTCATCTTCGTACCGTTCGCCGCGGTACAGATCCTTCAATTGTTCCAGGCGGTCGCGGTAGAGCAAGGCGAAACCGGATTCGGCAATTGAGCCCAGATCACCTCCGCTGCCCTTTACGGCAAGCACTCGTACCGACCGGCCTGTGAAAGGATCCGGGAGGTCCATCTTTGAACTGGTATTGCCGCCGCCGAAATTGGTGATGCGCAAGTCCGTACCCAGCAGGTTCGAGCGATAACGCAGCAAGGCCAGTTGATTACCCGCCATTGTTTGCGCCTTTTTGTCGTCCCACAAATCCTTCAGGTGAACTGTTTCTTTAGTTTCAGGCATAGATACTCCCGCAATATTGTTCGAAGCGTTCCGCGTGCTGGTCCCATTTGTCGGTCTCGATCGGATCGAAGACTTCAGTCGGAAATGAGCGATCCACAATGGCGCGCACTTCCGGAAGAGAAGTGGCGCCTCCCGTGGCAAGAATTTGGATTGCCACATTTCCCAGTGCCGTAGCCTCCGCCGGACCCACCAGAACTCTCTTTCCTGTAGCGTCAGCCGTCAGTTGGTTCAGCAAGCGGTTTTTCGATCCGCCGCCGATAATCCGGATCTGCTCTAAGGGCTTGCCCGTTACTTGCTCGAGATTCCGCAGAACCAGCCGGTACTTGAACGCGAGGCTCTCAAAGATCGTCCGCACGTAAGCGCCGGGCGCTTGCGGTACCGGTTGGTGAGTTCGGCTGCAAAAGCGGTTGATTGCCGAGGGCATGTCTGGTGGCCGCAAAAAAGATTCATCATCGGGGTCAACGAGGTGACGGAACGACGCCTCCTCGGACGCCAGTTCCATTAATTCCCGATAGTCGTAAGAACTTCCGGCTGCAGTCCAGGATTGCCGGCAGCATTGCAGCATCCAGAGACCCATCACGTTCTTCAGCAGGCGCGTGGTTCCGTTGACGCCGCCTTCGTTTGTGAAATTCAAGCGCAGCGTCTCGGGCGTGATGACCGGAGAATCCAGCTCTGTTCCCAACAATGACCACGTTCCCGAACTCAGAAAGGCGGTACCTTCGCGAGCCGAGATTGCTGCTACTGCCGAGCCCGTGTCGTGGCATGCGGGAGCTATGACTGTTGTGCCAGCAAGCGAGGAACCTCGCGCGATGCCGGGCAAGAGCGCACCGACGATCGAACCCGGCTCCACGATCGGAGCCGGCAAGTTGGCGGGAAGGTCGAGGCCTTGAAGCAAATCGGTAGCCCATGCGCGCTTCACGGGATCAACCATCTGGGTGGTCGTCGCGTTGGTGAATTCGCAAACCGGATTTCCCGTCAGCCAGTAATTAAAAAGATCTGGGATCGTAACCAGGTGCTTGGCGGCAGCGATAACCTTGGGACTCTGACGACGCTCGGCGAAGAGTTGATAGAGAGTGTTGATCGGCATGAACTGAATCCCGGTCGCCCGATAGATGTCGACCTGGGGAACTTTCTTGAAGACCTCCTCCATCACGCCTTCGGTTCGCCGATCCCGGTAGTGGTAAGG
>CAZILJ010000884.1:0-11164 GCA_964539915.1 uncultured Acidobacteriaceae bacterium
TCGCCGGAGTACGATGTGCCGCCCTTGTCGATGACTTCGCCAAACACCAGCACCTTGCCGGATCCGAAGACGTCTGCCGGAGCCCAATAGAACGCGCCCCAATCGATGCCCAGGCGCAGATCGCTTTCCCGCTGAGCCGTGAATCCTCGGATCGAGGAGCCGTCGAAGGTTAGGTTGTCCCAACTCTTGAGCAGGAACTTCTTGTCATAATCGAGCATGTGCAACCGGCCTTCGAGATCGCTGAAGAGCACGGTGACGGCCTTGATCCGCTTTTCGTCGGTCAGGTATTTGAGGCGGTCTTCCTGGACCTTGTGGGGTGCGACGCGGTTCTTGCGCTGCTCCTTCGCCTTAAGGTTGAGGTCTTCGAGTTCATCGTAGGAAAGTGCCAGGAAATTGCGCAGTTCAGTGGGCATGGATGTCCTTCAGTCTCCTTGGTGTACAAGCTTATGATTTCGGCGAAACTGCATCACAGATACAGCGGAGTTGAAATGGCTGGTTTCAACATCGACTTGGAACTCGGAAGGATAGCGCGTGGCCCGGACACTCGCCAATCGAAAAAGCTGATGAGAAGCATAAAAGAGATTTATTCGGGACGCCCGCGCACTGTGGCAGATCGCCTTTCTTATACGTGCGAATGCTCGACCGAAGCAACCAACCAGTCATTCATGGAATGTGAGGCACCGCAGTCGAGACACTTGGTCATTGGAAACTGGGTCGCGCAACGAGGACAGAGACCTCGAGTTTGAAACGTGTCGAATTGCTGCCCGCATTTTCCACATTTCCAGAACTCACCAGCCGGTGGCGCGGTCTTGCAAGATGGACAGGCGAAGCCATCGCGGCGCGGTAACTTTGCGAAGCGTAACAGCGCCTGAGCCTGTTTCAGCCCGCCCCAGCAACTGATCGCAATGAAGGCGGAAATCGCTCCCAACCAAAGGTCCTGCTTCCACACGGCGAGACCGATGAAGCCGACCACTCCAACGAGGCCGAAGATCGTGGCTGCCATCAAGCTGCGGCCACGTCCCAGCACGAACCAAAGCAGAGCGCGAAGGATTTGACCGCCATCGAGTGGGTAGATCGGAAGTATGTTAAAGACTAGTAACCCGACGTTCATCCAGCGGATCGCTGACAACAGGGCGTAGAAGTCGGGTGCGGTTAGTTCCATCCCCGCCGATCGGCTCATCGCGACAGCTACGTACAAGACCGGTATGAGCGCCACATTCACAAGGGGGCCCGCTGCGATGCTCCAGAGCGTTGCGCCGGGCCGAGGTGGTGGGTCCACATACGCTACGCCGCCGAGAGGCCACAGCACGATCTGATTCGCTGTCCCCCCGACTTGACGGCATGCCAAGGCATGTCCGAATTCGTGGATCATCACAATCAGGAACAACGCCAAATACTCCAACACGTTCCAGGTGAGGGAAGAATAGCTTCCTTTGCGCGTCTGAATTTCATACGCAGCCACGAGAAACCAAGACCAATGGAGGAACACGTCAATTCCAGAGAATCGAAATAAGCGAATCGCTCCCTGGCGGCTGCTTGGCATATTGGAAGTCTAATTCATAATCTCCAGAAACGTCGTAGCGCAAGTCATCGCCAGTCATTGGGGGGATCAGTTTGTCGCAACTCGAAGGACGTGCGTCGGACTACTGGCGATGGGCAGAGGCGCCAGCCGCCAACTCTCGCAGCGTAGTCAGAAAACCGGCTGCGGTTCGCGGATCATACAGCGCGTCGAGGGAAATCGTCGCGGAGAAGTGCGGAGACTCGGGGCGGAAGCGCACCTGTAACACGTCCTGTTGGCGAACCGTCATCAGGGTGTTGAGTTCGGGAGTGGAATCTTGTTTCCAGTGGGTTCGGGTGGTGAGAACCACAGGGCCGGGTTCGTAGACGTCCCATTGGCGTTCGTCGCGCCGTAGCGCAGTCACGCCCCGGCTGTGAGCGCACCAGCGATGGCGTACGACCTCCAAGTGGAAGTTCGGCGAGCCGCCCAGATCGGCCTCGAACGTTAGAGTCTCTTTCTGTTTGTGCCAGCAGCTCAGCAACCAATGGATCGGCAGCGCGCGCGGCCGGAACTTCATGGTGACGTGGGCGTTTTCGAAGCTGCGGGAAGGGAACTGCAGACGGGCATGAAGGCGATGACTGCTTAGCCAGCGCCAGTCAAGGATGCGTCCTTTGCCGGCGCATGCTGACTGTACCCAGCGCAGCGCCTCGGTTCCTTTGCGACGGTTGTAAGCGGCAAAGAGAAAATACCACAGTCCCAGCACCGCCACCGCGCCGACGACGTCGATGACTAGAAGGCGTCCCACCACGTCTTCACACAGTCCTCTGATGCCGATGGTACGTCCGAGGTTGCGATTCCGGCAAGGGGGGTACGGTTTTCCGGCGGCGTTTTTTTAGGGATTCCGCGGAGAGGCTGTGGAAAACAGGTTCGATATTCCGAACCGGCCCGGATGCGCCGGAGTTACCCTACTTCGCCCGCTACAATATCGCTGTGCCCTTCGTCATCCGCGATTTAAAGCCCGATGACTTCGAAATGCTCTGGCGCCTGGACCAGGAGTGCTTCCCGCCAGGAATCTCCTATTCGAAGCAGGAACTCAAGGCCTACATGCGGCGCAAAGGAGCGTTCACGCTGGTTGCCACAGATTCCGACAAAGGCAACGTGGCAGGTTTCATCGTGGTGCACGACGGCCCTACTGGACACGTCGTTACCATTGACGTGGAGACGGCGGCTCGCCGCTCGGGCGTGGGATCACGGCTGCTACAAGCTGCGGAAGAAAGACTGCGTGCTGCGGGATCGCGCGCCGTGGGTCTGGAAACTGCGGTGGACAACGTGCCCGCCCTATCGTTCTATAAACGTCACGGCTATAACGTCATCCGGACCTGGCCGCGCTACTATTCCAACGGCGTCGATGCGTTGGTGTTGAAAAAAGAGCTAGAGGGGGGATGCGTAGGAAAGCCTCGCCCCGGTCGCGCCCTGGCGTAACCGGAGCCAGCTAAGGCTTCCCCATTCTTTCGATATCCACCCGAAGACGTCATCGGATTTGACTTGCTACGCCTGAAGAACAGGAACCAACGCCCCCGCACATGAGTACGATGAAGGAGCGTGCCATTGCGAGATGCCAACTGTAGCTTGGACGGAGAAATGCTGAGATCGTTAGTCAGACCGAGAATATGCAAGGTGCAATTGAACGCAAGACCGATGCCACCAGAAACTATTTGCTCTTTCCTCCCTTCTCCAGATAACTTGCCGTATTCAGGTCGATGACATGAAGGTTGCCATTCAGGGAGAACTCGGGTCATTCAGTCACGAAGCGGCGGAGCGTATGCTGCAGAAATGTACGGTTGTGCCGTGCGCCCGGTCGGCGGAGGTCTTCGATCGGCTCGAGCAGGCATCTGTGGGAGCGGCGGTGATCCCGATTGAGAACACGCTGGCGGGAACTGTAGCCGAGCATGCCGATTTGATGTTGACGCGGGACGTGTTCATTCAGGCGGAATATTTGCTGCGCATCGTTCACAATGTGATCGCGATGCCCGGTGTGAAGCTGCGGTCGCTGCGGCGCGTGTTATCGCATCCGGTGGCGCTCGACCAGTGTCGCGATTTCTTTAGCCGAAATCCTAAGATCGAGGCGGTTCCCTTCTACGACACTGCGGGCAGCGTAAAGCATGTGATCGCCAACCAGTTGAAAGATGCCGCGGGAATCGCCGGGTTGCACGCCGCCCGCGAATACTCAGGCAGCGTTGTTAAGGCAAGCGTCGAGGACGACAAGAGCAACTTCACTCGCTTTTTTCTGATTCGCAAAGTGAACCGGCCAAGCGGAAGCCGGAACAAAAAGAGCGGGAGGGCCGGCTACCATCCCCTGATTCCTCGCGGCGCGAACAAGACTTCGATCGCTTTTCAGGTGAAGAACGTTCCGGGCGCGCTTTTCAAGTCACTGAGCGTCTTCGCGTTGCGAGACATTAGCTTGAGCAAGATCGAATCCCGGCCCATGCGCGGGCGCCCGTGGGAATACGTCTTCTACGTCGATTTCCTTAGCGGCGACGACGAGCCCGCCCGCAACGCGCTGCGTCATCTTGGCGAAGTGGCCGAGTTTGTGAAGGTGCTCGGGATATATCCCGCGGTTTGAATCGTTCAAACCTCTCCGTCTGCCTGTCTGCGCCAAACTGAACCGTGCCGGTCCGCCCTCACACCCTAACGGGATGCAGCCCATATTCGGAGGGAACGCGTCGTCCTACACTCCAGCTACTGTTGAATCTGAAAGCATTCCCGAGGAAAAATTTATGCGTTCTTGAAAGATTAGGATTAGGCATTTGCCTGGTCGTCGTAGCGCTGGGCTCGATTGCCGTGGCTGGAACCAGCGGCATGGGGATTCACGAGGTGAGTCGTGTCACGTTCGTTGCGCCGGTTAAGGTGGGAACGGTTGACTTGCCGGCCGGAGAGTACGTCGTTCGCCACACGATGGTAGGGCACGCGCACGTCATGGTGTGCCTGCGTGTCCACAGCAAGGATGAGTTCGAAGTAAAATGCACGCTTGTTCCGCTCTCGCAAAAAGCGGACAAGGACCAGAGCATTTATTTATCCGCTGCACGCAGCGGGAAACGCTATAGAACAAAGGCAGAACATTGCAAGGGTTAGTTTTCCGAGGCGACACCGCCAAGCACGTTTTCTAGAGTCAGGTCGGCGCCGAGCTGATTGCGCTCGAAGTCCGCGCGGAAATCGGCCCGAAACATCTTGGAGCTCAATCGTTTAAGGGGTAAAATATTTATAACAAAAGAGATAGCCTATTCCGGGGCCGCCTACGCCCTTGGCCTGGGCGATGATCTCCCAGATAGCCTGTGTGCCACAAGGAGGGACGTCACAGACGGTTGTGGATTCGTCGCACCTTGAGGGCGCCCCAGGGCCGACTCGGCACCCCGAATGGAAGCTGAGACGAACGGGTACAAACGGGTACATAAGAGGCGCAATGCTTTTGCGGGATCTCGAGGGCGCGGTTTTGTGGTAAGGGCGTGAGCGGTCTTGACTTAAGACCGTGTCGCTCCGACTACAACGAGCTGGCGTTCGAGAAATCGTTGTTTTCGGGAGAACTAGTAACTAGTCTAAGGCGCCATTCTCCCCCGAATCCAATTTGGCGCTTGGCAAGCAACGACTCTCCGCATTAACCTCTGAGCCTTGGGCACATTTCCTCCGCAGCTCCTAACGGAATAGAATTCAAGATCTTGCAGCACTTCCTGCTTTCTGAAACCTTTGCGGGTGGAGTAACATCTAAAGTTGAGCGAGATACACTCAAGGAGAAATATGAGTCAGCCGCCAGTCGAGCGCACTCCTAAAAATAAGGAAACAAAAGAAACAAACGAACAGAAGGCTCTTCCCGTGCTTCCGGTACGGGACACCGTGTTGTTTCCCCATGCCGTTTTACCCCTGACCGTCGGTCGGGAAAGTTCGGTTCAACTGATTAATTCTCTTGGCGAAGACAAGACCATCATCGTTGCGGCCCAGCGCGAAGCCCGGGTCGACTCTCCGCAACCCAGCGATCTTTATACGGTCGGAACCTCTGCGGTAGTGCACAAAGTCGTGAAGATGCCCAACCAGAGCTTGTTTGTTTTTGCCGAAGGTCTGGAACGGGTAAAGCTGGGCGAGTTCACCCAGTTGACGCCCTTCATGAACGCGCACTATTCACCATTACCCGAAGGCTCCGCGCCGATTGCTACGTCGGAAATCGAGGCCCTTCAGCGAAATGTGCTGACACTGTTTCAGCAGATCGTTGCCGGTTCACCCACCCTGTCGGATGAACTCTCAACGGTGGCCATGAACATTGACGAACCAGGCCGCCTGGTGGACTTTATCGCCTCGTCTCTGCCGTCGCTGTCCACGCCCGACAAGCAGGACACGCTGGAGACTCTTGATATTCACGTGCGGCTGGAGAAGATCAACCAGCATCTCGCCAAGGAACTCGAAGTCCAGCAACTGCGCAACAAGATCCAGAGCGAAGTGCAGGACCGCGTGCAACAGACGCAGCGCGAGTATTACCTGCGCGAACAGATGAAGGCCATTCAGAAAGAACTGGGTGAGCAGGACGAAGGTCAGCGCGACGTCGAGGATCTGAAGAAGAAGATCGAAGAAGCGGGCATGCCCGACGAAGTTAAGAAAGAAGCGCTCAAGGAATTGGGCCGTCTTTCGCGCATGTCGCCGATGGCCGCCGATTATTCGCTCACCCGCAACTACATTGAATGGCTCGCCGTGCTGCCTTGGGCGAAGACGTCAGGACAGGAAATTGAAATTCCCAAGGCCAAAGAAATTCTGGATGCGGATCACTACGATCTGGAAAAAGTCAAAGACCGGATTCTTGACTATCTCTCCGTCCGGCGGCTGAAGCCGAACATGAAAGGGCCGATTCTGTGCTTCGTTGGGCCTCCGGGAGTGGGAAAAACTTCTCTGGGCAAATCGATCGCGCGAGCGTTAGGCCGCAAGTTCGTCCGGCTTTCGCTCGGTGGTGTGCACGACGAAGCGGAGATTCGCGGACATCGTCGCACCTACATCGGAGCTTTGCCGGGCCAGATCATTCAAGGCATTCGGCGAGCGGAGACGAAAGATCCGGTCTTCATGCTCGACGAAATCGACAAGGTGGGCCGCGACTTCAGGGGCGATCCAGCTTCCGCGCTGCTGGAAGCGCTTGACCCGGAGCAGAACTCCTCCTTCCGCGATAATTATCTCGACGTCACTTTCGACTTGTCGAAGGTGCTGTTCATCACGACGGCGAACATGCTCGACCCAATTGCAGAGCCGTTGCGTGATCGCATGGAGATCATCGAGCTTCAGGGATATACGGAAGAGGAAAAAGTTCACATCGCATTTCGGTATCTGATTCCGCGCCAGATCGACGAGAACGGGATCACGGCGGACCAGATCGACTTTCCGGAAGAAGGGGTTCGCTATGTGATTCGCCACTACACGCGCGAGGCGGGCGTACGCAGCCTGGAGCGCACCATCGGCACGATCTGCCGCAAACAGGCGCGGCGGTTGGCCGAGGGCAAGACAGACAAACTCGTTGTCACCAAGGAAGTCATCCAGGAGTTTCTGGGTGGCATCAAGATTCGCAGCGAGGGAGAAATTGCGGAACGGACCGAGCGGCCCGGGGTGGCAGTCGGTCTGGCCTGGACTCCGTCCGGCGGCGACGTGCTTTTCGTCGAAGCCAATGCCATGAAGGGCAAAGGCGGATTCACCATGACCGGACAGATTGGTCAGGTCATGCAGGAGTCGATGCAAGCGGCGCTTACCTGGGTGCGATCGAACGCGGATCGACTTGGAGTCGCGGAGGACTTTTTCGCGAATCACGATCTGCATATCCACGTGCCTGCCGGAGCGATTCCGAAAGATGGTCCGTCGGCCGGAGTGACGATGGCTACGGCCCTTGTGTCGCTACTGACCAAGCGGCGCATCACCCCGTTGCTAGCGATGACGGGCGAAATTACATTGAGCGGCAATGTTCTTCCCGTCGGCGGGATTAAGGAAAAAGTGCTCGCGGCCAAACGTGCCGGCGTCCGCGACGTGATTATGCCGGCGGAAAATAAGATGAATGTGCAGGAGGATCTCTCGCCGGAACAATTGGAGAACCTCACGGTGCACTACGTGAAGACCATCGACGAGGCGCTGAAGGTGTCGCTGCCTGAAGTGGCGGAGGGTCCGGCCGCGAAGATACTCTCGACGCCGCCGGTGAAGGAGCCGGACGCCGTTCACGATAAGGTTCTAACGCAGGCGCAGGCGTAAGGCGTTCTCAGCGATTGTGGCCATCCTCTCGTAGGCTGGCCATTTTTTTTGTCCACGCCGAACTGCGGTTCCGGGAGCGAAGCGGTCAGACAGATGGCTTCCCGGGGGGTTCGCGATACACTAACGTGCGTACTTGGACGATCTGTGATATGCGTGTTCGCGTGCTTTTTTTCGGGATCTTGAAAGACCGTATGGGGAAGTCTTCCGATTTGCTCGAATTGCCAGATGGTGCTTCGATCCGGGACTTGCTGGCGCACTACGAGACGGAGGTCCCGCGTCTGAAAGAGTCACTGCCTGCTCTCGCTGTGGCGGTGAATCAGGTGTACGCCAGTCCAGAAGCGAAGCTGAAAGCCGGAGACGAGGTCGCACTGCTGCCGCCGGTGAGCGGTGGCTCGAACGAGACCGTCCAACCCGCGCGCTACGCCTCGATCGTTCGGAACCCGATTGATTCTCAGCAAGTCTTGAACAGCATCAAGCGGGGAGAGGATGGCGCGGCGCTTGTTTTTGAGGGCGTAGTCCGCAACCAAAGCCGCGGCCGCAAAACTCGATACCTTGAGTACGAAGCCTATGAAGAGATGGCGCTGCAGCAGATGGAGTCGCTGGCGGCGCAGGCCCTGACACAATTCCAGATCCGCGACGTTGCCATCGTTCACCGGCTGGGCCACCTTGAAATCGGGGAGACCAGCGTGCTGATCGCGGTTGCGTCGGCCCATCGCGCGGCTGGTTTCGACGCCTGCCGATGGCTCATCGATAGTTTGAAGCGAACTGTACCCATCTGGAAGAAGGAGTACTTCGAGGATGGCGCAGTGTGGGGCGACGGCGAGCCCTTCCCGACAGAGATTCGGCGCGCAAATTCCTGAGACGCAGGCAGCCCCACAATCAGCCGGGCATCTAAGTGAACGGCGTCAACCTGCTCTACCGGCTTTCCCAATGAATTCTGCGATCAAGACTTACGAAGAACTCGATGAATCCGTCGGTCGAACAGGGCCGCCAAGTTCGCAAAGGTATAATTCGACTACTCGATGAGAAAACCCGCCACGAGTCTGCTCTTTATGGGCATGCTGCTAGGTGCACTGGCCCTCGGGGCGCAGCAGCCTTCGACTCAGCAAAATCCGGCACGCTCTCAAGGCCAGTCAGAGCCGTCGACCACGCTTCGCGTCGACGTTAACCTGGTGAACGTATTCGTGACGGTGACTGACGCACATGGCGCTCCGATCGCCGGCCTGGCAAAGGATAATTTCGTTCTCAAAGAGGACGATCATGAGCAGACCATTAAGGTTTTCGACAAGGAATCTGCATTGCCGCTTTCGATCGCTCTGGCCATCGATACGAGCCTGAGTACGCGGCACGACTTGCCACTGGAGCAGGCCTCGGCCAAGCGCTTTGCGCATGGCATCGTGCGCCCGGTTGATGCTCTCTGTGTGTACGGCTTCAGCGAAGTCGTGAATGAATCCACGCGAGGATTTACTTCGGATCTACGACGCATCGATGAAGGCATTGAGCATGTCCGAGTCGGCGCTGCCACGGCGCTTTTCGATGCAATTTACCTTGCCTCGCACGCTCTGGACCATCGCCGGGGGCGAAAAGTAATCGTCCTGATCACCGACGGCGGTGACACGATCAGTAAGGTTGACTATAAACAAGCGGTGCGGGCCGCGGAAGAATCGGAAGCGATTGTGTACTCGCTCATCATCGTTCCCATTGAGAGCAGCGCCGGCCGCGAAACCGGCGGCGAGCATGCTTTGATCCAGCTTTCCGACGATACTGGCGGTAAGTTCTATTACGCGACGTCTGCAGAAGATCTCGACCAGGCTTTTCGCAAAATCAGCGACGAACTGCGTACGCAATATCTGCTGGCTTATTATCCGTCGCAACGCACGTCGTTCTCGGAGTTCCGGCGTATTGATGTCAAAATAGCGGGCGTATCCGAGGCTGCTGCCTACCGAGTCCGCCATCGCGCCGGTTATTACACTGTAAAGTCTGATTTCTGAAACAAAGCGCGAAGCATCGGGATCCAATTTCCGGAGGAGCAGAGCATCGCAGGCTTTGCCACAAAGCATCGGGATGTGATTATCTGGAAGCATAGCTGACAATGAGAAGAAAAAAGGTGGACATGCTGAACCTCAATTGCATCCCCGGCAAGCGGCTCGGGTTGCTGGTGCTGATGACTGTTTGTACGACTCTGCTGTTTTCAGTGATGTTGCCGGGACAGTCGACCGTTAATACCGCGGCCTTAAGGGGTAGGGTCAGCGATCAAGCAGGTGCGGCGCTGTCAGGCGCAACGGTCACCATTACCAAGCGAGCAAACGGCCGGGCGGTTCAGATTGAGACTTCTTCCGACGGAATGTATTCCGCCGGGTTTCTCGAGCCGGGTGACTATTCCGTCCGGGTCGAAGCCAAAGGCCTCAAAACCGTTGAGTTCTCCATAGTGGCACCAGTTGGAGTGGTTTCTGCGGGCAACGTTCAATTGGAACCAGGGGACGGAAAGGTTCAAGGAACGGTTGTGTCTCTGTACAACACACAGCCGGTTGTGCAGAGTGTGCTGCTGGCAGACCAGATTGCCGTTTTGCCAGTCAATGGTCGCAATTACATCGACTTTATCCAGTTAGTGCCCGGTGTCCAGTTGCAAGATGCAGGCATCATTGACCCAGGCAAGAACGGGCTGTCGTCTTTCTCATTTGAGGGACGGTTTGGCCGCGCCGCGCGCATTCAAATAGATGGGGTGGACATCTCCGATGAGACCGTTGGAACTACGACCCAGAATATTTCGGCGAGCGCGATCCAGGAATTCAATCTTTCCCAGTCGACCCTCGATCTTTCCTCGGGGGTAACTTCGACCGGTGCAGTGAATATCGCCTCTCGCTCTGGCGGCAAGACTCTGCATGGCGAGGCCTTTGGATCGTTCCGTGGAGATCAGGGTGCCGCGTCTTCTCCCGGCACTGCCAAGCCAAACTTCCAACGGGAGCAGTTCGGCGGCCGAGTCGGTGGCACTCTCATCAAAGACAAATTGTTTTGGTTTCTCAATGCCGAGCGCACGAAGGAAGACTTCACCGCCGGGGAGCCTTTTGCGGCCCCTTTTGGCGCGCTGGGAGCGACTCTGTCGCAGCCATTCCGCGAAGTTCTGGCCGACGGCAGGTTGGACTGGCAGGGCCGTAAGGATGCCCACGCTTTCTACCGGTTCACGTTCGATGAACTCAGTCAGGTCCGCCCGTTTGGTGCGTTCAGTTCTTTGCAGGACCTCAAAAATTCGCTTCACACGCCCTCACACACTTTCGGTTACGACTTCACAACCGGGCCCTACACCCACAGCCTCCGGTTCGAGTATTTGAGAATGGGCGATGGCGTCGGAGATTTCACCGGCACCATCACGGCCGGGCCTGATAACCCGATACCAGGCTTAGGAAT
>CAZILJ010000885.1:0-3423 GCA_964539915.1 uncultured Acidobacteriaceae bacterium
CGTCCACTGATCAACCCATGCATTCACCGTCTCGTACCATAACCGCGAATTCTGCGGCTTCAGCACCCAGTGGCCTTCGTCGGGAAAGTACAGCATCTTCGATGGCACGCCTTCCATCTGCAGCGTGGTGAAAAGCTGGAAGCCCTCGCTCACGTCGAGGCGGTAGTCGCGCTGGCCGTGGATGACCAGCGTCGGCGTCTTGAAATTTTTCGCGTACTGGTGCGGCGACCACGTCTGGTACATGGCGCGGTTGTCGTAGGGAGTGCCTTTGAACTCCCAGTTGTTGAACCAGAGTTCTTCGGTAGTGCCCCATGCGGATTCGGCGTTAAACATGCCATCGTGCGACACCAGGCACTTGAAGCGGTCGGTGTGACCGAGGATCCAGTTGATGGCATATCCGCCGTAGCTGGCGCCCAGCGCGCACTCCCGGTCTTTGTCGATGAACGGGTAGGTCTTCTCGGCGTAGTCGAGCCCCTTCATCAAATCTTCGTACGGAGCCCCGCCCCAGTCGCCGTTGATGGCATCGATGAACTTCTGTCCGTAGCCGGTCGAGCCGTGGAAGTTGATCATGATCACGACGTATCCGTTGGCCGCGAACAGTTCGGGATTCCAGCGGTAGCTCCAATCGTCTCCCCAAGCCCCCTGCGGCCCGCCGTGAATGAGGAACTTCATGGGATATTTCTTCGCGGCATCGAAGTTCGGCGGTTTGACCAGGAAGCCTTCGACTTTGTCGTCGTGGGCGCCGGTGAACCAGAAAGATTCGAGTGGAGACATGCCAATCTGGAAGAGCACTTGATCATTAGGGTCGGCAAGCACTCCCGGCAGGACGTCAGTGATCGAGCCCAGGCCGCCTTCAGCGTTCTTGGAAACCTTGCTCAACATCTTTGCCACCAGGCCTTCGACTGCACTCACATCAACCGCGTCAATTCGGACCGGAAAGGCGATCGACATCTGCGTAACCAGTAGCTTGTTCCCACTGGAATCAAAGTTAAGGTCGTCGTACGTCCCCTGCATAACACGCACGACCCTCGGATGATCCACGCTCACCCTAAACAATGGAGCTTCACCCTTTTCTTCCGAGGTAAAGTAAATTCCTTTCGAATCTCGAGTCCAAACATACGTACCCACCCAACCATCGAAATTCTCCGTGAGATTCTTCTTCTCTTCCGTCTTGCGGTCGTACAGCATCAGGCGGAAGCGGTCGCTCTCGTATCCCGGACGCTGCTGGGCGCGGTAGGCGATGTAACGGCCATCGGGCGAATAGAGAGGCGTCGAGTCGCTGGCGGGATTGTCGGCGGTGATGTTCTTGGTTTGGGCCAAAACCTGGCCGGACGAGGCGTCCGCCGCTACGTGAACCGGGACGATCCACAGAGCGTTGTTGGTGGAAGCGGCCTCGTTCTTGTCATGATTCGAGGTGTAGCAAATCTCGTTCCCATCGGGCGAAAAGGCATAGTTGTCCTGCCCACCCAGCGAGAACACGGGCGCATCATAGTCGCCGGGCGTGAGGTCGCGAGGGTGCTCGTCCACATGCGGGCCGCTATAGTCCTTCACGAACCGGGGGCCTTCGGCAGCCATCACAAAGATGTGACTGCGTTTCCCTTCCTTGTACGCATTCCAGTGGCGATAAAGAAGGCGATCAGAGATCATCGCCTTGACCTTCGATTGCTCGACTTCCTTCAGTTTTTGTTCGTTGCAGTTCGCTTCGGCCTCGGGCAAATCGTCGCAGGCCGGATAGACGTTTGAGGCGAAAAGTAGGTGCTTGCCGTCGGGCGCCCAGAGCTCGCCGTCGGCCTCGGTGGCGAGGAAAGTGACCCTTCGCGCGAACGCCGCTGTTCCGTTGGCGCTGTCGAACTCCGACACCCAGACTTGCGATCCACCGTCTTTCGTAGACAGAAATGCAAAATGCTTGCCGTCGGGCGCCCAGCGCGGGCGGTCTCCGTCCTGATTGGCAATGAGGACGCGTTCCTGGCCTCCAGAGGCGGGAACGATCCAGATGTGCGGTGTCTTGGTGTTGGCGTCGACATCGACATCGACCACGCTGAAGATCACCCACTTGCCGTCGGGAGAAACTTCCGGCTCACCCAAGCGCTTCAGCTTCATCATGTCTTCGAAGGTGAAGGGATGCTTGGTCTGGGTCAGAGCGGGAAGTGAGAAAGCAAGAACTAGAAGGGAAAGAAAAAAACGCCGCATAGGGTCACTCCTGGAAATCCATTTGTAGAGACGTAGCCGGCTACGTCTCTTGCGGCCAGCAGCATCTTCGCCGCAGGCAAGAGGTTGCGAGCAACGTCTCTACAGCAAACGGATGAGTGTAGCAGGGAGAGCTTCCAGGTTCTAGGTTCCAACTTCCTGCCGAGCCGGCGGTCTCGTACCGAAGATCGCAGTTCCCAGGCGCACGCACGTCGAGCCCTCCGCGATCGCGACTTCGAAGTCGTGCGACATGCCCATGGAAAGCACGTCATGGTGAACCGCTGCGGGTTTGCCCGTGGCGATTTGGTCGCGCCACTCGCGGAGCCTGCGGAAGTAGGGGCGAGCCAGCTGCGGATCGTGGGTGAACGGTGGCACCGTCATCAGCCCGCAAAACTCCAGTGCCTCGAGCTGCGGCGCAGCCAGCAGCAGTTCTTTCAGCTCTTCGGAATCCGGCGCTACGCCGGTCTTGGCCGCCTCGCCACCGACGTTGATTTCAATCAGAATGCTCAACTTCTTGCCTAGACTCCGCGCTGCCGCGTCCAGCTTCTCCGCCAACTTCACGGAATCGACGGAATCCACAGCGCGGAACAACTCCGCGGCCTTGTTGGCCTTGTTCGTCTGCAGGCGGCCGATCATGTGCCACTCCGTGGCAGCCAAGTCGAACAGCGCGGCGGCCTTCCCGGCAAATTCCTGCACGCGGTTTTCTCCGAACAGACGCAATCCGGCGGCGTGCGCTTCACGAATTCGTTCTGGAGGA
The DNA here is from genome assembly GCA_964539915.1 of uncultured Acidobacteriaceae bacterium. Taxonomy (GTDB): domain Bacteria; phylum Acidobacteriota; class Terriglobia; order Terriglobales; family Acidobacteriaceae; genus Sulfotelmatobacter. The sequence continues at coordinate 2,945 of CAZILJ010000885.1, forward strand.
TGAGTCTTGCTCACCGCCATCAACGCGATGTCTTCTGCACGCCGCCCGGCTCTGCGAGCGGCCTCGGCAACGCGTTCGCGCACCGCGGCAATGTTTTCGGAGATGGACATGGCTGAACCGAACAGCACCCCTCGACTTACTCCGAGCAAGCTCTATTGCAGGGAGGCTCCGAGGACTCCTTCGCTGTCATTCCAATCTTATCGTGTTTGCGGACGCCTCTTTAGATTGACAGTTCGCAGCGGGAGCGCTCGCGCCACATCCACTACATGATTGCGGTCGGCGGCGCAGGTTCGTTCGGATCGCCGGCACTTGAAATCGGGACCCGAATCATGAGAATTGCTAGTCCCACCATCACGACGACACCGGCGATGTAGGAAGGGTTCTCGAAGAATTGCGGCGCATGGTGCGGAGCCTGCCATGCCGGAATGAGCTGCATTCCCGCCCATACCAGGCCCAGCAGGGATTCCCCGACGATCAGG
>CAZILJ010000886.1:0-2380 GCA_964539915.1 uncultured Acidobacteriaceae bacterium
CGAAGTTACTTCGCGGAGTCTGCCGACTGGTCTTCGTTGGCGTTTCTCTGCGCGCCCAAATAGAATTCCTCGAACGGCTTGGAACCCTTCACTCACTTTCTGACTGGCGCCTGCATGGGACGCGCCGGCCTCAACCGCAGCACCGCCCTCGCTACGCTGACGCTGACCCTCGCCGCAGAAGCTCCCGACTTGGACGTGATCGGCGGCGTGATTCGTGGACCGGCGTTCGGCTTCGCTCACCATCGCGGGTTCACTCACTCGTTCCTGGGCACTCCGCTCGACGCCCTCGTCGTCGTCGGATTCGTCTACCTGGTTTGGCGTCTCCGAGGGCGCAAAACAAATGATCCCAACCTGCCGCCTCGATGGGGCTTGCTTTATCTCTACGCCTGCCTCGCCGGACTCAGCCACATTCTGCTCGACTACACCAACAACTACGGCGTGCGTCCTTTCTGGCCCTTCTCCGAGAAGTGGTATTCCTGGGACATCGTTTTCATCTTCGAGCCGACCATGTTCGCTTTCCTGATTCTTGGATTGATCGTTCCGTCGCTGTTTGGCCTCATCGACAGGGAAATCGGCGCGCGCCGCCTCGGTCCTCGCGGACGCGTCGCCGCAACCCTCGCGCTCGCCGGCGTAGGGCTTGTGTGGGGCCTGCGCGATTACGAACATCGCCGCGCTGTCGGAGCGCTGGAATCCCGGACCTACAACGGCGCCGATCCGATCCGGGCATCCGCCTATCCCACATGGATCGATCCATTCCACTGGTTTGGCGTAGTCGAGACGCCCGCATTCTTCGCGCTGTCTTCGGTCAACTCGATTACGCCCGAGGTCGATCCCGACGGCCGCATGGAAATCCGCTACAAGCCGGAAGAGACACCGGTCACACTGGCCGCAAAGAAATCCTACATCGGGCGCGTGTTTCTGGATTGGGCGCAGTATCCGATCACCGAAACCGAAACTCTTCCACCCCCGCAGGAGGGTTACATCGTCGTGTTTCAGGACCTGCGCTTTGCCGGGATGCCGCGCTCAATCACCGGCCGCAGGACCCGCGGTGCTCTCAGCAAAGCCGTGCAACTCGACAGAAACCGGCATGTCGTCGGCGATGTCTATGACACGGACAAAGGTCTCGTCGTTCCCGAACCCGATCAGCGTTAGCGAAGCAACATCAGTCGTTTCTCACACCTCGCGTCGCTCAAAAGTCTAACCTTCCCCGGAGTTCGTGGATCCTCCCTTGACGGCAGCCTCTTGAGCGCCCAAAATAGGATTGCGCTTCCGAGGTGACCATGCTCGCATACGTATTCATTCTCTTTGCCGTTGCACTCCGTTTCATGCCTCATCCCATGGCATTCACTCCGGTGGGGGCTGCTTTGCTGTTCTTCGGCGCGCGCGGACCGCGTCGCCAACTGTGGGTACCGCTCGCCCTCCTGGCGGCATCCGACGTGGTCCTCACAACGATGGTGTACCGCTATCCTTTCAGTTGGGACCACTTGGTGACTTGGGCCTGGTATGCCGCAATGCTGTGGTTCGGCACCACCCTCAAGCAGAACGCTGGTGCAATCCGGATTCTCGGCTCCGCCCTGGCCGGCTCTGTGTCATTCTTTCTCGTAAGTAACTTCGCGGTCTGGGCCGCATGGGATATGTATCCTCGCACTTTCGCCGGATTGTTGACCTGCTACGATGCCGGCTTGCCCTTTTTCCGACACGGCGCTACGGGAGACCTGCTTTTCACGGCAGCCATGTTTGCCACTCCGGTACTATTCCGGGCTGTTTCTGAATGGCGCCATAAGTCCGACAACCACATCGCCACCGCGTAGGAAACCAGGAAAACCTAGCGCCGGCATCTTCCGGCTGGGGCGAGTGCGTCTCAGCCTCGCCGAGTCGATGATACGGTCTGCGAACGGGAAAGTTGCGACTTCGATCGGGCTTATATCGCACATTCTGCCGGCGACGTGGCTTCTATGTTCGGCCCCAAAATGTTCGGCCCCAAAACTACAAAAGGCGCGGCCTCTAGCTTAGCTTGCTAGGGCCACGCCCTTCTCAAGATCATGTAATCTCTACTGCTAGGTCAGGCACGACCTCCTAGTACGGATCCGGGTAAATGTAGTAAGGCGGTGGATAGTCGTAGCCCCACCACGGGTTATACCAATAGGACGGCCAACCCCAGAAAGGCCCACCCCCAAAACCAAACCCAAACCCAAAACCCCAACCGCAGCCCCAACAACCTCTCCAGCCGAAACCACGAAAACCCCCAAAACCGCCAAAACCGCCCCGGCCGCCCCAGCCATGCCAGCCAGCCGCACCGCCGAAGCTACCGAATCGCGCACCCGAGTTCACGGCTGATCCGACCCCACCGCGACCGCCTCCGAACGTATGCCATCGGCCG
>CAZILJ010000887.1:0-2435 GCA_964539915.1 uncultured Acidobacteriaceae bacterium
GACCCATTGCGCCTGCACCTTCCCCGCCTAGCGCACAAGCACGCGGGCACCGATCGCACTGCGCTTGCGGTTCGATCCGCTTCCTTCCGGCCGCACTTTGATCCAAAGGGTTGCCCGCCGGAGCATCATTGCCGAGCCGAGTGGGGGCGATTGATCTGCTTGCCCCGCAGGGCATCGACTTTGTCCTGAACGATTTTGTATTGGGCCGGTGCATCGCGCAAACTCTCCCGGCGATTGGACTCGGTGGCCCAAAGATTGAAGATGGCTACCTGAATCGTGTTCGTAATAAAAGTTCGGAACTCCTGCTCCAACGGGGCGATCAGCATGCTGGCAGTGCCGTAGACATAAGGCTGGCCCTGCATCAGGTAGCGTGCGACCGTGGGCTCTGCATTCAAACGTAAGGGAAGCCAGTTGTTGGCGATATCCAGTGCGTCGAGGACGTGCAGCAGTTCGTGTTCGTAGAGACAGGCAAAGATCTGCACCGAAAGATCGTCGTTGGGGTCGATCTCCGCGGTTTTCAGGAGATAGATTTCAAGCGGAAAATCGAGGATCACCTCCCCGCCGGTGAACTGGAACTGGCACGGCCCGCGATTGGGATCTTTTGCGCCAGGAACCGGGCCTCTGCGCCATTGCGCCGCCGGATTGGGGAAGCTGACCGATACGTCGGACTTCACCAGGCCCTCCGTGAGGCTCAGGCTGCCCGAAGAGGAAGAATTGCTTCCGGGGGCTAATTGCATCATCCGGTTGGTGTCGACGATGTTCGGGACTCGCACGTCCATCGAACTCAAGCCGGCGGGAACGTTGACGTTGTAGAGTTCGGACGGCAACAGCAGATCATTCTTGGGCCAGGTGATGCGGCGTCGGAATGTCACTCCCATGGCAACCTCCTTCGGTGCGGACGGTTCCGGTTCGGACAAACATCCTAATTCCTCCGAGCGATCAATTGCCCGGTGCAATTTCGATCAGCCAGCTCCTTGACCGGGATGAGACTGCTGGGTCAGTCCCGCCCCTCCGTCCACGATGTTGATAGTGTGATCGAAGGAGAAAGCGTTTCACGGGAATGATTTAAAGCAATCGATTGCTTCCTGCTGTGCTCTTGCCTTCCGGAAGTTGCTTTCGTGAACTTAAACGCGGCAACACCGACCGATCCCATGCCGTACGCGGGCGGCAAAAAAGCGATTAGCGAGTTCGGACTCGAAGTCCCGCCTGCACCTCGGGCGGAAGTTCCTCGTCGTCAAGCATCTTGCCATAGAGGGCAACGATGTCTTTGGCGAGTTTGTACATGGTGAAACCCGACACCCTGGTATAAATCGTGAGGTTACGCGGGGAAACCGGATCTCCCGTCAGGTCGGCGATGTATTTGTAGACGGGATCAGCCTGGCCATCGGCGAGCACGCATGAGTTGCCACGGATACTTGCTTTCTGGAAAGCCAGGAGGGCTGCGTGCGATTTCTTGCCGAAGATGCCATCGACTTCGAGCGGAGCCAGATGCGGATATTCAGGGCCCATCGGACCAATCGTGGGCTTCGCGCTAACATCCGCGAGTGGAACTTTCGCCATCACCTTGTTCAAGGCATACTGCACAAGCTTCACGTCGTCTTTATAGCCGAACCAGTTGAGTCCGACGGGATGGGTGACATCGTGAATCCAAACTGGTTCGATAGCGCGTGGCATATCGGTGATGCGAGCCATGGGTTCTCCTGGTTACCGCGGCGGAGGTCGCGGCGAGACATTCTACACCGGGCTAGGAAGCCGGACGGGATGGGCGATATAACGTAGCGGCGGACGCCCGGTCCGCCCGCCGGGACGAATTGCTGATGTGCTTGCTCGGCGGGATGATTTTGAGATACAGCTCCCCCGGGCGAGGCGTCCGGGCCCAGGTGATTTGGATGGCGAGCGCCGTTTATTTCAGCGACACGAACTTCTCGACCAAATCTGAATAATCTTTCTTTTCGATGCCGTGGACCTGCTTGTTGTATTCGTCAACTTTCGACGAATAGTTCATGGAGCAGAACTTAGGGCCGCACATGGAGCAGAAGGCGGCTTCTTTGTAGAAGTCGTCAGGGAGAGTTTCGTCGTGCATGGAGCGGGCGGTTTCGGGATCGAGGGAGAGGGCAAACTGTTTTTCCCAGTCGAACTTGTAGCGGGCGTAGCTGAGGGCGTCGTCGCGGTCGCGGGCGCCGGGACGGCCGCGGGCGATGTCGGCAGCGTGCGCGGAAATCTTGTAGGCGATGATGCCGTCTTTCACGTCTTTTTCGTTGGGCAACCCCAAATGCTCCTTGGGCGTGACGTAGCAGAGCATAGCGGCGCCGTACCATCCGATCATGGCCGCGCCGATGGCGGAGGTGATGTGGTCGTAGCCGGGAGCGATGTCGGTGACCAGCGGGCCGAGCGTGTAAAACGGGGCCTCGTAGCAGAGCTCGACTTCCTTTTCG
>CAZILJ010000888.1:0-3007 GCA_964539915.1 uncultured Acidobacteriaceae bacterium
AGCCGCCAATCCATATGTCACCACACTTGGCCCCGCCGAAAGCTCCGAACGCAGACTGAATCTGGCGCAATCGTTCAACGCCGCTGGTGCGGTGTTAATTGCGCTGATCGGCTCCAGATTTATTCTCTCAGGCATCGAGCACTCTCCGGCAGAACTGGCCGCCATGAACCCTGAGCGATTACTTGCCTATCGAGTTTCCGAAGCAAATATGGTAAAGGCTCCGTATCTCGTTATCACCGGCGTCTTCCTGTTCGTTGCGCTGCTCATCTTCCTGACGAAACTACCCGAAATCCGCGAACCCAGCATTGCAGGTGTCAAGACTGCGGATGCGAAGCTCAGCGGTGTCTTTGCATTCCGGCACTTGGTCAAAGGGGTCATCGCTCAATTCTTTTACGTCGGCGCCCAGGTCGGAGTCGCCAGCTTCATCATTCGATTTTCCGAGTTCACCCTGCCGGGCACTCACGAAAAGGCCGCCGCTCACTACCTGCAGGCGCATTTGGCCGGCTTCATGATCGGACGTTTCACAGGCTCCGCCATCATGCAGAAAGTCGCGGCGCCCCGGTTGCTCAGCCTGTTTGCTGGCGGCTCCCTGCTCTGCCTTCTGGTGGTCCTGTTCGCTTCTGGGGTGGCGCCGGTTTGGGCCATCGTCTTGATTGGCTTTTTCCACTCCATCATGTTTCCGACCATTTTTGCCCTGGGCCTGAAGAATCTTGGTCCGTACACCAAGTTAGGATCGTCGTTGTTGGTCATGGCAATCATCGGCGGCGCCGTTTGTCCCGCGATCATGGGGCGCATTTCCGATGCCTGGAATATCCAACGTGCGTTTGTAGTTCCTCTGATTTGTCACGCCTACGTTTTCTATTTCGCAATGTGGGGATATCGGCCCACCGCGGCCGCGAACTCAGGAATAGCCTTAACCCATCCTGCCACTGAGGTCGAATGAAACGACGTTTCTGTTTGACGCTGGATTTAAAAGACGATCCCGAGTTGATCGCCGAATACAAGCGCTATCACGAGAAAATATGGCCTGAGGTCACTCGAAGCATCAAAGATTCCGGCATCGACGACATGGAAATCTATCTGCTCGGGACGCGTATGTTCATGGTCATGGAGGTCAACGAATCGTTCTCGTTCGAGGCCAAGACCAAGGCCGATCAGCTCAACCCGAGAGTCCAGGAATGGGAACGACTCATGGGGACATTTCAACAACTGTTACCGCAAGCCAAGCCCGGTGAAAAATGGCTGCTGATGGAGCGGGTATTCAAGCTGGAAGCTTAACGAACTGCTGATGTGTAGAAGTCCCTGGACCTAACTTGCGTGGCAGAGCGGCCCTTCGGGGCCGCGAAATCCGCCGCAACATTCACTTCGGGCTTTAGCCCGGCGGTGGCTGGGATCCCAAATAATTTTTCAAGAGTCCCGCTGCGGATCAACCAGAGACCGCCTATTCCGTAGTCTGCACTTCCATATTCTCGTCGACCGAAAGCTGCGCTGGCGTGCCGCCGAGATTCTCACCAGAACGGGTTGCCACGACGTGAAAGCCGCTGGAACTGGTCTCGACCGCGTAGCTGTAGGGAGGACGCTGCCGCGCAACTGTGATGTAGTTCGTCGAGACCATCTCGTCCAAGGACGCATATTTCCCTTCGCTGGCGAAATATCGGCGCTCGGCCTGAGCGATAGTAATCAGATCAGTTCTTACGGCGGTGATGTTGATGGCAGCCTTCGGGTTATTCGCGCCGACAATCGCAGAAGAATCCTGCGCCTGCCTCGAGTAAATGTACATGCCAGCGGCCATTACAATAATTATGCTGAGAAAGCTGAACAGGCGGCTCATAGATCACTCCCCGGAAGTAATTGCACCGTGAAACAGCTCGCCCCACAAGTAACCAGAGGACAGCGACCGCCAGCGCGGCAGGATTGATCGCCGAAGGCTGTTCATGTCGGGTTCTCGCGTCACCTTCCTCTATACAGGGAGAAGTCCCTGGTAGATAGCCATTCCAACCACGGCGTCCACGCCGATCGCCTGTAGTTCCTCAATCTCCTTTTGCGCTCGAATTCCGCCCGCCGCAATCAGTTGTCTGCCCGTAGCTTGTCGCAACGGAAGAATCGCTTCTTGCGGGAACCCCTGCAACAAACCTTCAGTCTCCACGTGCGTATAGAGAAACGCGCCGCACCATGGCTGCAGAGTCTGGATCATCTCTAACGGGGTGACGTCGGTCCCCTTGCGCCATCCGTGAGTAGTCACTCGTCCGCCAATCGCATCGAGCGCAAAAACCAGCCGGCTGGACCCGACCGCACTCGCCAATTTTTTTGCGAAGTTTTCATCAAGCTTCCCGTCACTGAACAATGCCGATCCAAGGATGACTCTCTGCGCTCCCGCCGCCAATGCCGCCTCCGCTGCCGCGACAGACCGGATGCCCCCACCCACCTGGCAAGGAAGCTGGCGAGCAAATTCGCGAACCAGTTCCGCGTTATCTCCCGTCCCAATCGCAGCGTCAAGATCAATCAGTTGCACCAGCGCATATTTCGAGAAGCGACTCACCCATGCTTCGAAGTCGTCGAACTCCAGAGCCTTCCTTCGGCCCTGAACCAACTGGACGATCTTGCCTCCCATCAAGTCGATCGAGGGAATCAGCATGGCCACCTCACTGAGATGCCCTGCGAGCCGATTTGTTCCTTAAGGTCGACCAGCCGGCTGAAGCCGTAGTGAAAAATCGATGCTGCCAACGCGGCATCGGCGTGCCCATCGCGAAACACTTCAACGAAGTGCTCCGCGCCGCCCGCGCCGCCCGAGGCAATCACCGGGATCCGAACCGAGTCGGCCACGGCCCGCGTCAGCTCGCAATCGAAACCCGAACCCGTGCCGTCGCGGTCCATCGAAGTCAGCAGAATCTCACCCGCCCCGTGGTACTCCGCCATCTGTGCCCACACCACCGCATCACGCCTGGTCCCGGTTCGACCTCCGTGGGTGAACGCTTCCCAGTGCGATGTCGCCTTCGATCGCTTCGCA
>CAZILJ010000889.1:0-7840 GCA_964539915.1 uncultured Acidobacteriaceae bacterium
GCCACCTTGGCGCCGCCTCCAGGCGAGAATTTCTGAAGTCGGCGGTCGGAGCTGGGATGGGCACCCTGCTTGCGTCAACTTCGTTGAGCGCACAGGGTCCCTCACCGACCAGCCCGACCAAGGCAATCCGCATCGATGTACACCATCACATCCTGCCACCGAACTACATGACGGCTGCGCGCGACCAGATTCTTGCGATCTCCGACAGGGATCATTCCCGTCTGCTGAACTGGACCCCAGCCGGAGCAGTCGAAGAAATGGACAAGGCCGGCATTGGTACGGCGATCACTTCCCTGGGACTCCCGGGGGTATGGTTCGGAGGCGCCAAAGCGGCGCGCAGCCTAGCGCGAACCTGCAATGAATACGCCGCCCAGATGGTCAAGGATTACCCCGGGCGCTTCGGTTTTTTTGCTGCAGTGCCGTTGCCCGATCAAGAGGGTAGCGTGAAGGAGGCGGAGTACGCACTCGACGTGCTCAAAGCAGATGGCATCGGACTGGTGAGCAGTTATGACAATCGATGGCCAGGGGACGCCACATTTACGCCGGTCTTCGAGGAGTTGAATCGGCGTAAGGCAGTTGTATTCATTCACCCGGCCGTCCCGGGTTGCTGCGACCATCTCATGCCTGGCATTCCTGCATCCACCATCGAATTCCTGTTTGATACCACACGTGCAATCACCAGCCTTCTGGTGAATGGAACGTTTTCCCGGTTTCCGGATATTCGATTTATCTTCTGCCATGCCGGCGGAACCATGCCGGTGGTGGCCGCGCGCACCGCCGCATTTGTGGATCGCCACAAGGAAATAGCCGATCGATTGCCGAACGGCGCAGTTTTCGAACTCAGGAAACTTTATTACGACATTGCGAATTCGACCAATCCATCATCCATGGCCGCGCTGATGAACCTCGTGCCCACCTCACAAATGTTGTTTGGGACGGACTTTCCTTATGTACCGGCCGCAGTAACCGCCAACGGGCTGGATCACTACGGACTCTCGTCCGCCGACCTCCGGGCAATGGGACGCGACAATGCGGAGCGCTTGTTTCCACGACTGAAGAGATGAGTGCCAGAGCAACCGAACTCACCCGGCAGCGAACCATTTGCTGTGAGCTTCAAGCGGCCGGTTTCCTCAGACCTGCTTGACAACCAAGCTGGCAGGAATACACTGAAGCACTCGGAAAATGTACTTGTTCATTTTTAACGATAGCTTTTCCGGGTTGAGGTAGGCGCCATGGATAACAAAACTACTCCAGTTGTGGCAACCGTTTTTTTAAGTCTCATGGTTGGTTCGACCCTTTCCTCGTTTGCACAGAACCCATCGCCGCAGATCGTCCCGTCCGGCTATCACATCTTGAAGACCATTCCGGTGGGTGGTACAGAGGGCTGGGACTACGTCACCATGGACAGCGATGGCCGGCGCCTGTACATCGGGCGGGACGATCATATCGACATCGTGGATGTTGACGCCGGTACCATCGCGGGGAAGGTCACTGGTTTATCGCACGTCCATGGCCTGGTGCTTGCGCCCGACCTGGGCCGCGGGTTTACCTCCGACGGCGAAGCGAACACTTCCACCATTCTCGATCTGAGGAGCCTGAAGAAGATTGGCACGGTGAAGACCGGCAAGGACCCCGACTCTTTTGTCTACGACGAGGTCACCAAGCGCGTCTTCATCATGAACAGCGCCGGCAACGACGCGACCGCCATCAATGCGGAGGAGGGCGCGCTTGCCGGCACGATCGCGCTGGACGGCCAACCCGAGGCAGCCGTGGCAGACGGTAAGGGCAAGATCTTCGTGAACATCACCGACAAGGACGAGATTGTCGAGTTCGACGCCAAGACCCTCGAGGTGCTGCATCGTTGGTCGCTCGGGCCCGGTGAGGGGCCTTCCGGCCTGGCGATGGATCGAGCGCATCGTCGTCTTTTTTCTGCCTGCGACAACCTGATGATGATCGTAATGGACGCGGACACCGGGAAAGTGATTGCCACGCCAGCCGTGGGCGCCGGTACTGATGCCAGCCTGTTCGATCCGGATACGGGGAATGCGTTTGCCTCCGCTGGGGGATCGGCCACACTGACGGTCATTCACGAAGATTCGCCCGATCGATTCCACGTGGTGGACAACGTTCTCACGCAATCCGGTGCCCGAACCATGGCTCTCGACACCAAGACTCACGATGTTCTCCTGGTTACGGCGAGGCACGGCCACGGCGCGACCCACTCGCTGGTGTTACCCAATACTTTTGTCGTGCTTGTAGTTGGCAAGTGAGGGGCTAGGAAATCCGGGGGGCCCGAGTTTTCCTGGAGACATCCCTATCCCGGCGGCTTGCGCCATTCGGTCGCGAAGAAGGGCTTGATCCGCGCCGGCGCCCGTCGGCGACCGGAGCAGGTTGAAGCCCGTTAACTTCCAATTGGAGCAACCTTCTTAACTCGGCCAAGCCATCGCGCGGGCTTGGGTTCAAGCGGGCAATCCACCAGCGAATCGCGCCGGAGCACACGAAGAAAACATGGCGTGCGACGATGGTTGAGTCTTCCGTGGAGCGGATGCGTTGCTCCCGTTGGGCGGCCCAAACAACTTTTTCGATGCCGGAAATAAGGCGCTCGCGGATTTCGTGAAAAGTAGCCGCCTGCTTGCCTTCGGAATAAAATGTCAGCTCTTTTAGAAGGATGCGGGAAAGCGGGGGGTTCTCACTGAAGTACTGGTAATGGGGCTCCCAGATAGCTATGAGTTGATCGACCACGGAACTGCGCGAATCCGCCGCTTTGAGCGCTTGCTCGGTGACAACGGCGAGCTCCTCATTGAAGATCAGAAACACCAGGTCGCGCTTGTCTTGCGCGTAGTTAAAGAGCGTCCCCAGGCCGACATGCGCCCGCTTCGCAATCTGTCGCAGGGTTGCAGATTCGTACCCATGCTTGGAGAACAGTTCGCGCGCGGCCGTCCTGATGCGCTGAATTTTGTCCAGCTTATTTTGTTCCCGCAGTCCGAGCCTCGACGTCCCACTCCTGGTTGCTCTCAACTTACATTTCCCTCCCCAAACTGCAGTCTCCATCATACGTGTTTGGCAAGCGCGAAGCGCCCGCCCGAAGCCTGACGATAGACCGGTTCGGACTCCAGCAGGCGGCTCAGGCAGTCCTTGACAATATTATTGAACATGTTCACAGTGTACATGTGTTGATTTGCGGTCTTCTGGATCTAGTTTCCATCCGCGTCATGACCGGCGGCCAGCTCAATTCCATGCAGGAGAACCGATGACCGAGAACAGGCGTGTCGCCTTAATCACGGGGGCTGCCAGCGGAATCGGGCGGGCGACAGCGGTGGCTCTGGCGGTCGGGGGTTTCGATGTGGTCCTGAACTACTCCCGCAGTGAGCAGGCAGCCCGCGAAACCGCGCGGCTGGCACAAAAAGCGGGGGCCAAAACATTTCTTTTCCAGTGCGACGTCAGCGATGATTCGGCAGTCCGCAAGATGCTGGGGGCTGTGGATGAGGAGTTCGGCCGCCTGGATGCACTTGTCAATAACGCGGGTACCACAACGGAGGTCAAGCCCCAGGATTTCGACGCCTTGACAGCGGAGGAGTGGGACCGGGTGTTTGCGGTGAATGTCCGGGGGGTTTTTCAGGTTACGCGCGCAGCGGCACCTCTTCTCAGGAAGTCAGGCGGCAGCATCGTGAACACCGCCAGCATCGTCGGTTTGCGTCCTGGTCCGCAACCCCTGCCATACGCCGCCAGCAAGGCAGCGGTCGTAAGTCTTACCAAACTACTGGCGCTCAATCTTGGACCGGAAATCCGGGTTAATGCGGTCGCACCCGGGTGGATGGAGGGCGATTGGATGATGCGCATGCTCAAGGACAAGTACGACGATCTGATGGCCCGGCGCGCCAGGAACACGCCGCTCGACCGGTGTGTGACGGCGGAGGATGTGGCCGAAGTGATTGTGAACCTGATCATCAGCAATCGTTTAGTGAATGGCGAGATCGTCGTTGTGGACGGCGGTTACGCAGCTACAACTTAGGAAGGGGTAGAGCTGAATGTTGCAAGGGGTTGTCCCGTTTCCTCCCGAGTTTGCCGAGCGATATCGGGACCGCGGCTATTGGTCGGACAAATCTCTGGCGGATGAATTCCGTGTCGTCTTCAAGCGCTATGGGGATCGGGTTGCGCTAATCGGCGGCGATCGAGCGATCACCTACGCCGAACTCGATCGCCTGTCCGACAACCTGGCATTGAATCTTCTGGACCTCGGCCTTAAGGATCTAGACCGGGTTGTGGTCCAACTGCCGAATGTGGTGGAGTTCGTGATCCTTTACTTTGGCCTGCAGAAAATCGGATGCATCCCGATCGCAGCTTTACCGAGCCAGCGGTATGCCGAGATCAGCCAGTTTGTGAAATTGTCGGGTGCCACGACGTGTGTGATTCCAGACCGCTACCAGGACTTCGATTATGCGCAGATGGTCGAGCGCATCCGTGCCGAGAGCCCGACTCTAACGCACGCCATCATTTTTGGATCCGTTCGCCGCGGGTTCTCGTCGCTCGCCGAGCTGATTTCGAAGCCGGCGGAGCTTCCGCTTTCACGGCTTGCTGAAATACAAATCGATCCCTGCGATCCGGCGGTGTTTCAGCTCTCTGGTGGAACCACCGGCATCCCAAAGCTCATTCCTCGCACCCACAATGACTATGCCTATAACTCCAAGCTTGCGGCCAGCGTTTGCGCAGTCAAAGACGACTCGGTGGCGCTGGTAGTGCTGCCCATCGCACATAACCTTCCTCTCGCTTGTCCTGGCATTCAGGGTTTTCTGTTCAACGGCGCGAAAGCAGTGATCGGACCGAGCACCAAGCCGGAGCACGTGGGAGAGTTGATTCAAAAGTATCGGGTCACTCATCTGAAGGTAGTTCCGGCGCTCTTGATCCGCCTTTTGAACAGCGAGGTTCTAATGCACTACGACCTGTCGTCGCTGAGGATCATTCAGAGTGGTGGCCAGAGCCTGCTACCCCAGACGCGGGTGCTGGTGAAGAGGCTTATTCCCAATGCCTTTGTTCAGGAAAACTTTGGCATGTCGGAAGGACTGTTGATGTTCGTGCGCCTCGACGATGCCCCCGATGTATGCCTGGAAACGGTGGGGCGTCCGATTTCTCCGGATGACGAAGTGCGCCTTCTCGATGACGATGGCAATGACGTCCCGCGCGGGGAAGTGGGCGAGTTGTGCTGTCGTGGGCCTTACACACTGCGGGGGTACTTTGGAGTTCCTGAGTACAATCGTGGGGTTTTTACATCCGATGGTTTTTACCGCTCCGGAGATCTGATGCGGGAGCATCCGTCGGGCAACTATATTGTCGAGGGTCGAAAGAAGGACTTGATCAACCGTGGTGGAGAAAAGATCAGCGCGGAAGAAGTCGAGAACCTCATTCTCTCCCATCCTTCCGTGAAGAACGTGGCCTGCATCCCGGTTCCGGATCACGACCTTGGGGAGCGCATGTGTGCCTGTGTTCTGCTGCGGGAGGGAGCGCAGTTGAGTTTTGAGGAATTGAAGAAGTTTCTGCTTGGCAAGGAGATCGCCAAGTATAAACTCCCGGAGAGTCTGGAAATCCTGCCAGAGTTTCCGTTGTCTACTTTTGGGAAAGTATCCAAGAAGAAGCTGGTAGAAATGATTTCCAAGAAGACCGCCACCGAGAATAAGCCTGCGGCAACGCTTGCCAGCCAGTCGTAATTACCGCCGTTGGCATTGACCAACTCATGAGAATCATCGACGTTCATTGTTATCCGAATACCAAGGAGTGGATCGAATGCCAGCGTCCGTACGTGGATGCCCTGGCCAAGTATTGGAATCGTTCCTGGTCAGCGAAAAGCGAGGCCGACGTCGTCCGAGATTTCAGCGATGCGGGTGTCGAAGCAATTTTAGTGGCGTTAGATCTCGAAACCACCGTGGCCACGCCCCCCTGCTCCAACGACTTTGTGGCCGGGATGCGAAAGCGGCATCCGGATCGAATCATTCAGGCCTGGGCCGCGGTGGATCCTTTCAAAGGCGAGCATGCGCTGGCTGAGGCCCGGCACGCCATCCAGGATCTGAAGATGTTGGGGTTTCACTTTCATCCGATCATCGGGCATTTCGCGGTGAATGACCGGCGACTCTACCCGTTGTTTGAACTCATCAACGATTTGCGGGTGCCGGTGATGATTGATGTCGGTACGACAGGTATGGGAGCGGGCATGCCCGGCGGGATGGGCAGCCGGCTTCGACATGCTCATCCATCAGCCATCGACGAGCTTGCGGCCGATTTTCCGAGTCTGACGATCATTGCCGCGCATCCCGGTTGGCCGTGGGTCGACGAGATGACTGCGGTCGCTCTGCACAAAGGCAACGTGTTCTGGGAACTTTCGGGGTGGGCTCCGAAACATTTTCCGGCGCAGTTGAAAGTTGATATTCGTGGACGCCTGCGAGACAAGATTATTTTCGGCAGCGACTATCCCAGTCTCCCCTATGCTCGCTTGATGCGCGAATGGGGCGAACTCGGTTATGCGGCGGACGTCATGGAGCAAGTGTTCCATGGCAATGCGGAACGGGTGCTCGGTCTTTAGGCCGGGAGCATTGCCAAGCGGGTTCTCAAGTCGAGCGAATGAAGGAAGGAAGGGTGTTCATGGGCACCGCTTTCATTTGCGAGGGAGTTCGCACCCCCATCGGCGGCATGGCGATGCTGCTTGAGCGAGTGTGAACCCGCGCCACCCCCGGAATGGACTCACAGCTTGAGGAGCCGGGCCGCATTGCCGCCCAGAATCATCTTGCGCTCCGGGCTGGTCAAGTCAACCTGATCGAGAAACTTCACCGGTTGTGCATACCCCATCGCGAAGCAGTAGTCACTGCCGAGCATGATGCGCTCTACCCCCACCTCTTTGATCACGAACTCCATAATCGCCTTGGAGTGGGTGATGGTGTCATAGGTGAAGCGGTGAAGGTAAGTACTGGGCGCCTGCGGCAAGGATTTTAGCTCCGGCCGCGTTCGCCAGCCCTGGTCGATCCGGCCGATCAAAACCGGGAGTACTCCGCCTGCATGGGGCAGCCCAATCTGTAGCTTGGGATGGCGATCGAGAACGCCTCCGAAAATCAAGTGGCAGGCGGCGACAGCGGTGTCGACCGGATTACCCACCAGGTTCGAGAGAAAGAAGGGTTTGAGACGGTCTAAGCCGATATCCACCGGATGCAGGAAGATGGGCAGGTCGAGGGCCTCGATGCGTGCCAGGATCGGCTCAAACAAAGGATCATCCAGATCTTTGCCGCCGATGTTGGTGCCCAGGTACACGCCACGCATGCCTGGCAGCTTGCTGGCCCGAGCCAGTTCGTCGAGAGCGCGCTCAGGATAGAGCATGGGGAGTGTCAGGAAACAGACGAGCCTGGTCGGATAGGCCTGATGAGCAGCGGTGGCTGCGTCATTCCATGCCTTGGCGAGCTTGGTGGATAGCTCGGCGTCGCCCCAATACAGCATGGGGGCCGTCAGCGAAATCGCCTGTACCGCTACTCCCTGCTGGTCCATATCCGCAATGCGAGCCTTCACATCGATGAAACTAGCCGACAGTGGGCCATTATTTCCGGCTGGTGTTTTTATGAACCAACCCTTGTCGGTCATGTTGTAGGAGGCATTGAAGCGCTTGCCCTCATCGGCTACGAGATCCAGATAAGTCTGGGGGAAATAATGCGAATGAATGTCGATCACTTGGCCGCCGTCAGCCCGCGCTGAATTCGACGGCTGGCCCTGAGCGCGGAGGTCGCCCCTGCCTCCGATCGCGGTGACCGCCGCTGTTGCCAAACTCGCCCGCAGCAGCCCTCGCCGGGAAATGCCTTGTCCGCTGGTG
>CAZILJ010000890.1:0-4564 GCA_964539915.1 uncultured Acidobacteriaceae bacterium
CCGCTACAGGAATTCGCGAACATCGTTGCGCTGCGCCGTGATCAAAAGCCGTTTTTGTTTTTCCAGAAACTCAGCGAATTGAAAGATGTCGGTCGTGTAAGCGCTGATCGAAAGCGGCGCCAGCCCTTTCTCGACGCGAAGGTAGTCGAGACAGCCCGACAGAATGCGCGAGTTCACCCCGGACGTCATAAGAGATAGAGATGTAGATGAACGTTATCGGACACCGGGAAAAGTGTTGAATCGGATTCTGATCATCAAGTCCATTCCCAGCGACCTAGCTTGCCGGCGTCTCTCGCCACTCACCAGCCGCTGACTAGGAGACGACGCGCCGCCCGTAGCCCGCATTTCTGATACTTGTCATAGGCACCAGCTGCGCGATCGCGAATCTGATCGTTACTTTCCCCTGCAATCCAGCCATCCAGGGCACTCTTCAGCGTATAAGCTTCGGGAGCCATCAAACCGGTCGTCCACAGCAACGGATAGGCGCCGGAGGCTCGCACCGGCTCGATGAAATATTGTTTGCTCGCACAAGCCAGGACGACCGCATCCCGTCGGATCCGGTCTTTCTTCTGGGGAAACTGCGAAAGTTGAAAATCCATCAACCCGTCGTGGCCAACGTAGGCTACGAGGTTCGCGCCCCCACGAATCGGCAGCTTCAGCGATCCTGACACGGTCTCCGTTTCCGGATCATCTCCCGCTGCAGACGCCAGAAAATCAAGAATCGCCCGCCGGATCTCACGACCACGGTACGCGTCGGCCACAAGGTACACATTTGTCGCTCGATGCTTAAACACGCAGCGTTCAAGAATCTCGGCCTGCGGCTTCTCACCACAAACGATCCGAACCCAGTCCGCACTGCGTGCAAAAAACGTCTTGATCCCATACGCCGAGCCCCAATAAAGGTTGTTTTCTGGATCTTCGCCGTTTCCGATCTTTGCCGGAACCGGGACGATGCCCTGGCTTTGATTATCCGCAAGAGCTACAAAAACGTGAACGGTACGCGAGGCCGGCCCCTGAGCCTGCCGAGGGTTTAGCGTCAGCAACAGCACGAGATAAACCAAGCCGCCAGACCTGACCGGGGTTATCAAGTTGCCTCCGCCCCGCGCAGTTCCCGCAGCAACTCCAGTGCGTACAGTGCTCCTTCCGGCGTTTCTTCGTGCTTGAAATAAGCAAACACATTGCGCCCGGTGCCCACGTGTTGACCGATGCGGTCAATCATCGACCGCCGTTCCTCCCCGGTATAGCTCGGCTTCCGGAAGCGGTAATAAACAAAAGGGCCAGTCGCAATTTCAGGCGTAGTTAGGGTTTCGGTCTCCGCTACACACAACACCGCGTTGCTGGACTTCAGCAAATCCCAGATTGAGTCGGTAAACCAGGAATCATGCCGAAATTCAAAGGCCGCCGGCACGGTGCGCGGCAAGATCGCCAAAAAATCCTGGAGCAGACCCGCATCCGCTTTCAGATTCGGTGGAAGCTGAAATAGCACTGGCCCCAGCTTCCCGGCAGCCGCCAGGGGCTCGATGGTAGCCAGAAATCGTGGTACGAAGTCCTCGGTTCCCTTCAGCCGCTTAATGTGCGTGATGACCTGATGAGCTTTGATGCCGAAGCGAAAATGCGCGGGTGTATCTTGCAGCCAGTTCTGAATAGTCGTTTCTTTAACCAGCTGCCGGAAAGTAAAGTTGACTTCAACCGTATTCAGCTGCGTAGAGTAGTGACTCAGGAATTTCTTCTGCGCCAGCTTTTGTGGATAGAAATCCGGCTTCCAGCTGGGGTAAGCCCATCCCGACGTTCCAACAAACAGTTCCGGCATAACGGTAGAGGATCCTCGTTCTACGGCGGACCAGTCCCTCCGCGTGATCAAGAATCTGGGATTATACCTTGCCCATTTTCTTTCGCCCCGGGCCCTCTCGAGAGGATTTCTTGGGTTGAGGCGTACGCGCTGCCTTCCGCGGAGACGGATGATGCTCGTCTATGGGAACATCGAGTTCACTCCGCGCCGGCTCCGTTGCGGCAGTTCCTGCACGAGCTTTCAAATCCGGCAGCCGCTGTTTCAATGTAAGCACCGGTTCAAACAGATCGCCCAACTTCTCAAAGCGCGAAACCACTTGCGGCGCTTCGAACACCAGCCGGCTGGCATCTTTCTTTTTGAACGCACGTTCCACGTCCTCCCATGTCACCGGAGTGGAAACCGTGGGATGTTCGCGCGCTCTCAGCGAATACACTGCGACGGTGGTTTTGTGCTCGTCATTCTGACTCCAGTCGACAAATACCTTGCCGGCGCGCAAAGTCTTCTTCATATCGGAGACGACCATCTCAGGATGTTCGTGTTCGAGTAATTGCGCCAGCGCGTGCGCAAACGTCTTCGTGGCGTCGTAGGTTGTCGGCGTATTCAGCGGAACGTAAAGCTGCAAGCCCTTCGAACCCGATGTCTTCGGAAAACTCTTCAGACCGAAGTGTTCGAAAATCTCTCGCAGCCACAGCCCCACTTGGCAGCATTGCACGATGTTCGCTGGCGGTCCCGGATCGAGGTCGAACACCATTTCCGTCGGGCACGTTATGTCTTTCGCCAGCGCCAGGGAGGGATGCAGTTCGAGTGCAGCCAGATTCGCCAGCCAAACCAGCGTGGCTAGATCATTCGCCAGAACGTAATCCACCGTGCGCCGATTGCCCTCGCTCCAAATCGGTGCCGTCTTGACCCACTCCGGCCGGTACTTCGGCGCGTTTTTCTCATAGAACGGTTCGCCATCCACGCCGTCCGGATAGCGCTTGCGCGTCAGCGCACGCCCCACCAAATGGGGAAGAATCGCCGGCGCGATCCGAGCGTAATAATCGATCACCTGCTGCTTGCTAAACCCCGTGGCGGGATATAGGACCTTCTCCAAGTTTGACAGCTTGAGATGCCTGCCCTGAATTTCAACGGTCGAATCGGTCATGCGCGCTCCACCCTACCATTGTGCCTGAAAGCCATTTGACGGCAAATACCGCGTTGTTCCTTAAACTATCTCTTTAAGTCTTCGGCCAACCCGGGTTTGACAACGTCCCTTCCCACCACGTAGCTTCAAACTTCTGCCCTTCTGGCCCGTCCAACACATGTCTGTTGAAGAAGATGCTCGTCCAACCGTCGGAGGTCCGATGAAACACCTTACTCTCAAAACTGCCCTTGTATTCCTCATTCTTTCTGCCTGTGCTCTCGCGCAGGACCTCGCGTCTTTTGAAAAGCGCATCACCGTCAAGAAACTCCCCAACGGACTCACCCTCTTGATCTGCGAGCGTCCGGAAGCGCCGGTCTTTTCTTTCTTCACTCTGGTCGACGCTGGCTCCGCGCAGGATCCTCTCCGTGCTACCGGCCTTGCCCACATGTTCGAGCACATGGCGTTCAAGGGAACCGACAAGATTGGCACCACAAACTACGCCGCCGAAAAGCTTGCTTTGGAGAAGGTTGAGGCCGCCTATGGCGCTTACATTGCCGAACGTGACAAGGCCGTCGGCCGGGATGAGGCCAAGTTGAAGGAACTGGAAAAGGCGTGGAAAGACGCCATCGCCGAGGCCGACAAGTATGTCGTGCCCAATGCGTTCGGCAAACTTGTTGAACAAAACGGCGGTGAGGACATGAACGCCTTTACCAGTTACGACGAGACCGGGTATCACTACTCACTGCCGGAAAACCGCCTGGAGCTGTGGGCGTATCTCGAATCCGAGCGTTTCCTGCATCCCGTGATGCGCGAGTTCTACAAGGAGCGCAACGTAGTTATCGAAGAACGCCGCTTGCGCACCGACAGTAACCCCATTGGCCGTCTGGTTGAGCAGTTCACCGCTACCGCGTTTGAAGCTCATCCCTATCACCGGCCGACCGTAGGCTGGATGGCTGATCTGAATGCGTTTTCCGCCACGGATGCCCAGAGATTCTTCGACCAATACTACGTACCCGCCAACATGGTGGTGGCTGTGGCGGGCGATATAAAAGCCTCGCAGGCGATGCCCCTCCTCGAAAAATATTTCAGCCGCCTGCCCGAACGTCCTCAGCCCGACGAAGCCACAACCACCGAGCCGCCGCAAAACTCCGAGCGCAAAGTGGCGCTGAAAGATCGGTCGCAACCGCTTTACCTCGAGGGTTACCACCGTCCTGATTACCGAAGCAAAGACGACGCCGTCTTCGACGCCATCACCGACCTGATGTCAGAAGGTCGTACCTCGCGCCTCTATCGCGCTCTGGTGCGCGACAAAAAGATCGCATCGTTCTCGGCCGGGTTCAGCGGCATGCCGGGCACCAAATACCCGCATCTGTTCGCGTTTTATGCTGTCCCACTGCCCGGACACACGACCGCGGAAATGGCGGACGCCATCCACGTGGAAATCGACAAAATCAAAAAAGAAGACATCACCGACGACGAACTGAAGATGATCAAGACTCGCTCCAAAGCCAACCTCATTCGCGGCCTGGCCGACAATGAAGGCCTGGCCACGCAGCTGGCCACGTATCAAACCCGCTACGGCGATTGGCGCGAGTTGTTCCGCTCGGTGGACCGCATCGATCAGGTGACGAAGGCCGACATTCGCCGCATCT
>CAZILJ010000891.1:0-5160 GCA_964539915.1 uncultured Acidobacteriaceae bacterium
AGAGAGGGTTCTGTGCCGGTAGTATTCGAACCCATAGCGCTCGACGTGGCCAGGGGGGAGCGGCAGAACCGGATCGAGCCGATCAAGTGCCTGAATCGCCGTCTTCTCTACTCCGCGACAGGCCACGAGTTCGAAAGGCAACTGGCTACGAACAGGAAAAGCTGAAGCCGCGCTATCCCACATCGGGTTCGCGGGCTGCGCGAGCCGAGCTTCCGGTGCCCATTGGAGCGTATCGGTGACCCACAGATTTCTCCGACGAGGCCGTTTTTTGGGGGGGGACTGTTACTTTTTCATCAAGTGGCAGGAGTGCGTTTTGATCACCAGCCAGACTTCCTTGCCCGGCGCAAGTTGGAGGGAATCGCGCGCTGCGAGTGTGAGGTGGGCTTCCATTTCAATCCTATATTTCACTCGCGCGGAGACGATTACATCGCGCTGCTCGAGCGAAGTGATGCGCCCCGGAATCACGTTACGCGCGCTCAACCCGACCGGCGGCGCGGTGGCCAGCAGGATGTCGCCGGCGCGGATTCCCACGCGAAAAGCCGAGCCCACGCCTCCGCGTACCAGTGGGGTTTCAAGGAGCACGGGGCCTCCATCCCCGGCTATGCGGCAGTTCATGGTGCCGCGCTCGGGGTGAACCGTCTCGACCACAGCGTCGAAAATATTTTCGAAGCCTAGCAACTGTGCGACTGTCTCCTGCAGCGGGGCTTCGATCACTTCATGAGGAGTACCTTGTGCGACGATGCGTCCAGTGTCGAGAACAAGCACGCGCTCGCCCAGGGCAAAAACCTCTTCGCGGCTGTGAGTGACATAAAGGATGGGAATACCGTGAACCTGATTCCACGTCCTTAGATCGTCGATGATGCCGGATTTCGTTGATGCGTCTAGCGCGGCCAGGGGTTCGTCCAAAAGCAGCACGGCGGGATCGGTTACAAGTGTTCTGGCTAACGCTGTACGCTGGCTTTCTCCGCCAGAAATCTCCCTTGGGTAACGCTGGGCGAGAGGGGCAATTCGAAACGCCTGAAGAATGGCAGTTACACGCGCGGCGCGATCGGCCGGCGAGAGGTGGACAAGGCCGTATCGGATGTTCTGCTCCACCGTCAGATGGGGAAACAGAGCTAGGCTCTGAAATACGTATCCGGTGCGCCGCTTTGCCACGGGAAGATCGGTGCCCAGCGCGGCGTCGAATAAGACGCGGTCGCCAATGGCGATGCGTCCTGAATCGGGTGTGGTCAGTCCCGCAACGCAGTCGAGCACCGTTGTTTTGCCGGCTCCGGACGGTCCAAATAATATGGTGAATCCCGGAGTAGCTCGGATCTCGGCTTGCAGAATAAATTCTCGAGTTGGCACGGCGAATCGCTTGCGAAATTGGGCGTCAAGCAACGGGCCCGCCGGTTTGTGATCGGAGCGAGCGAGAGACGGCGAAACGGGGGCCGTTGCTGCTTCATCTGTGCGGGGAGCGCTCATCGCGACTATTTTATAGGTCCCACGGCCCATGGCTTTCGATTGATGCTATAGACGATCGCCAGCACGGCAAAGCAGAACGCCAGCAATAGCAGCGCGGTCTGATTGGCGCCAGCGTAGTCGGAGGACTGCACGCGATCAAAAATATCAATCGAAACTGTCCTCGTAACACCCGGAATGTTTCCACCCACCATCAGCACGACACCGAATTCTCCCATGGTGTGAGCGAAGCTCAGAGCTGTACCCGTGACCAAGCCGGAGATGGAGAGCGGTGCAATCACACGAAAGAAAGTTCGCAATGGGGAAGCGCCGAGTGTAGCCGAAGCTGCCAGCAGCTTGCGATCTACACCAGCGAATGCCGCGGCGAACGGCTGCACCGCAAAAGGCAGGCTATAAAAGATGGAACCAATCACGAGTCCGCTGAACGTAAATGCTAGCGTATGGCCGGTGAGCGAGATCCACCAGCGGCCCAGCGGACTGCGCGGTCCGAGCGCTACGAGCACGTAGAATCCCAGCACCGTCGGCGGAATGACAATGGGCAGCGCCACAACTGCCTCGACCAGGAACTTCCAGCGCCATCGGGAAAATGCAATCCACCAGGCGATAGGAAGGCCAAGCATCAGCAGTATGGCCGATACCGTGATCGCCAACCGTAGCGTCAGCCAGAATGCTTGCCAATCGATTGCCATCGAATCCCGTCCGCTCGCTATTTTATGTCGCCGAGGGCGAGGTGCCCTCGGTACCGCCGGCAGGATGCCGGCGCTAGTTTATCGAAATACCACTTCTGTCAGAGTCATTCTCACTTTCAAGCACGGAAAGCAGATTGTACAGGGGCGGTACGCCTGGTGGTCGACGGCCTCAATCAGAATTTGGGATCGATCGCATCAGGAGCCGTTCCTAGGAGCAGAGCACGGTCGTGACTCTCGTCGTAGACTAAGGCGGTACGCCACGCAAATAAGCTACTGTTGGGCACAGCACGCTGTTTTAATCTTAGGTTGAATGACCGACTCTCGGCATAATGTAATCATTATCGGCGGTGGCGTGGTAGGGCTCGGAGTCGCGCTCGAAATCACGCGCCGTTTTCCACATCTACGTTTATTGCTCCTCGAAAAAGAAGACCGCGTTGCCCGGCATCAGAGTGGCCACAACAGCGGCGTCATTCACTCCGGCGTCTACTACAAGCCCGGCTCGATGAAGGCGCGTCTGTGTGTGAGTGGAGCGGCGGCCATGATCGAGTTCTGTCGGGAACACGAAGTCGCCCATGAAGTCTGCGGGAAAGTAATTGTTGCGATTGACACGGACGAACTTCCGCGTCTCGAAGAATTGCACAGGCGCGGGGAAGCCAACGGCCTTGTCGGCCTGCGCATGATTGGACCCGAGGAGTTACGCGAGATCGAGCCACACTCAACCGGTATGAAGGCACTGGTTGTACCGTCGACGGGAATTACAGACTATGCCAAAGTGTCCGAGAAATATGCGGACCTTATTTCCGCTAGGGGTGGCACGGTTCTTACTTCCGCAGCGGCTACCGGTATTCGGCGCGGAACGAGTGAAATCGTCGTCGAAACTTCGCGCGGGGCGTTCTCCACGACTGCACTCATTAACTGCGCGGGGCTGCAGAGTGATCGCGTCAGCCGGATGGCCGGCGATGAACCGGGCGTCATGATCGTAC
Source organism: uncultured Acidobacteriaceae bacterium (assembly GCA_964539915.1). Classification (GTDB taxonomy): domain Bacteria; phylum Acidobacteriota; class Terriglobia; order Terriglobales; family Acidobacteriaceae; genus Sulfotelmatobacter. Next base: position 3,134 of record CAZILJ010000891.1, read on the forward strand.
CGTTCCGTGGAGAATATTACGATCTTGTGCCGGAGCGTGCCGGGCTGGTGCGAGCGTTGATTTATCCTGTGCCCGATCCGCGGTTTCCGTTTCTTGGAGTGCATTTCACGCGGCGCATTACGGGCAAGGTGGACGCTGGCCCGAATGCCGTCTTCGCTCTTGCCCGCGAGGGCTACCGTCACCGCGATATCAGCTTGCGCGACTTGATTTCGTCGCTCGCGTTCCCCGGATTCTGGCGCATGGCTCGGCGGAACTGGCGGAACGGTTTCGATGAATTCCGTCGTTCGTTATCGAAACCGCTCTTCGTTCGCGCGTTGCAACGCTTGCTTCCGGAAGTAAGTGAGAAGGATCTCGTTCCCGGCGGCTCTGGAGTGCGTGCTCAAGCCCTTAAGCCAGACGGCACGCTAGTGGACGACTTCCAATTCCTGCCGTCCGGCAAGGTTCTGCACGTCCTGAACGTACCATCACCGGCGGCCACAGCCTCGCTTGCCATCGGCAAGACGATCGTCGATACTGCGGCAGCCAGTCTTGGCCTTGCCTAAAAGCTTCGGCATACAATCCCACGGCGTCAAAAAATGAGGCGGAGTGTCATCTGGATCTGTCGTGGGCTTCCGATCGTTTTATTCACCACTCCCAAGCCGGCTGGCGGGTTGTAGAAACTACCAGATCCGCTGGCGGGCGTTGGCGGTGTTCCCATGACTGGAAACTGATTGTAGAACTGGTTTTGGGAAACGTCGTCGATCGGAATATCGAAGCTAGTGGTGTTGGTTAGGTTGAAAATGTCGAAGCTGTATCGCAGCGAGTATCGCTCCGTAAGTCCCGTAACTTTTACAAAGGAAATGTCCGCTCGTTTTTGCCAGGCTTGCCGGAAGATGTTTCGCTGTCCGCTGGTGAAATTAGTTTCGAAGGTGTCGCCTGCGGGAATGGCGCCGCCGAGGTCGCCCGGACTGAGGAGCGGCAAGGTGAAGCAGGATGATTTGAGCGCCGGAGTTCCAAAAGCTCCCGAGGCGCCGGTCACGGCGTTCTTGGGCGTACACCCGGGGGCGAGAGGCACGACCGGGTTAGTGATGCCATCATAAACGCTGTAGAAGATGCTGCCCACCGCGCCGGTGTAATCAATAATGCTGTAGGGTTGGCCACTCTGAATGACGGTGATGCCCTGGATCGCCCATCCATTCGCGAACTTTCCACGCAGAGACGAAGCGCTGAAGAATTTCGGTAGTTCGTAAACGTAACTGAAGTTGAAAACATGAGTGCGATCGAAGTCCGACGATCCGTAAGCCGAACGCAAGTTCAGGGGATTGTTGCCGTTGAAAAACAGGCCCATGCCGCTCTGCTCGTCGAGCGCGTGGGAATAAGTGTAGGAAAAGCCCACTTGCAGACCGTGGCTCATGCGCTTTTCGACGTGAGTCTGCAGGGCGTTGTAGGCCGAGACTCCGGCGGCCTTGTAGGTTTCCGATTCCGCTGAGTAGCCGATGTAGGGCACGCGCAGATCCACGTTGCCCCCCTCGTAAGTCGCGAGATACGACTGGCCATTCGGTAAATTCTGGAAATTGAAGTTCGAATCGACCACGGTGTAGCCGTAAGTGTAAGACTGCGGATACTCGGAGTTCGGGTGGAGGATGTGGGTCGGAGAGGCGATTCCGGCCTGATTAAAGGGAATCGGAATGACCCCATGACGTCCGAGATTGCCAACGTAGCCCACTTCGAACATCACGTCATTGCGCGGCTGCCATTGAACATCGAAAGTTTCATTGATCGTGTAGGGCAGCTTGTTCGCACGGTTGTAAGTGGCAAACGAGAATAGTTGGGCGCCGTTTGCGATCGCTGCCTCATTCGGCAAGTAGCTCGTAATATTCGCAGGATTGCCGCTGGGAGCAGGTCCGAGAGAAGAACCCCACGGACTGGAGAGAGAGTAGCTAGCCGGGTCGCACGTAGGAATGTATCCCAGGTAGAACGAACTCGGGGTGCAGGCTTGCGCGTTCACGTAGGGCGGGGTCTGGTTGACGCCAAACGGTCCGCCGTTG
>CAZILJ010000892.1:0-4492 GCA_964539915.1 uncultured Acidobacteriaceae bacterium
CTGAGCGACTTCGCCGTCGAGGCCGACCCCGGCGACAGAGCAGAAGTAGCGGGAACCGTGTGGCGCGGGAGCCCCACCCGTGTCGGGTAGAGGAGTAATGACTCCGAGGTCGATATCCCGTGCATTCGCAGCGCCGTCGGAGAACTTCTGCCACGCTGTTCGTGAATCTCGAACTCGTCGGAGTCCGAGCGCGTGGGCGAAGTCGTTTCCGCTCCCCGCAGGCACGACCAGCACCGGCAGTCCGAGCCCGACGAGCTGACCTAAGTGCCGATGAATGGTCCCATCGCCGCCAAACAGTAGGATCACGTCCGCCTGATCGCTCGACGCAGGCATGCCAATGCGCCACTCGATGCTCTTGTCAGCTTGGAACGGCCTTAGATTTTTGGCAGAACATCCCAGCCCGAGGATGGCAGCAACCCGCATGCGCGCGAAAGAGGAGCAGTGTCCAGGCGGATACTTAAGCGATCGTTACCCGCTTCATCGATCTGCCCGCCCGCACTACCAGCGGTCGAGCGGGTCGAGGAACGGCCAGCTTCGGTTTGTCGACGACTTCACCGTCAATTTCGACAGCCCTTTGTTTTACCTTACGGCTGCCGTCGGAAGCCGATTCAGCGAGCTTCGCCTCGGTTAGGAGTTTGTCGACGCGTACCAGCACCGCGGCGGGCAGCCCGCGATCCTGAGCGAGAACGAAAACGTCTGGTGGTGCCGTTTGTATCCCGATTGATTCGCCTGAATGAATAACAATCTTCGAAATCGGAACCGTGACGTGCTCCATCACGTCCGGCACCTGATCTTTCTGGAACTGCTTCCCCCAATCCTCCGCGGCTTTCGCCGCCGCCTCCGCCGAATGAAAGTCCCCCACAATCCTCCGCGCGAGTTCCTTCTTCGCTTGCATCGGATGTGTCTCGCGCTTCATCTTCTCGATGTCCGCGACCTGAACATCGGTCAGCAGTTCGTAGTAGCGCCACATCATTCCGTCGGAGATGCTCATGACCTTCCCGTACATCTCCAGCGGCAACTCGTGAATTCCGATCGCATTGCCCAACGACTTCGACATCTTCTGCACGCCGTCCAGCCCCTCGAGAATCGGCGTGGTCAGCACGACTTGCGATTCCTGCCCATACGCCCGTTGTAGTTCGCGGCCGACGAGCAAATTAAATTTCTGGTCAGTGCCGCCAAGTTCTACGTCGGCCGCAAGCGCCACCGAGTCGTATCCCTGCACCAGTGGATAGAGCAGTTCGTGCATCGAAATCGGCTTCTCTTCCGAGAAGCGTTTGTGGAACTCTTCACGCTCGAGCATCTGCGAGACTGTGTACTTCGCCATCAGGCGCACGAAATCATCCGAGCTGAACTGGCCCATCCAGCGGCGATTGAAATCGATCACGGTTTCTGTCGGATCGAGAATCTTGAAGACCTGCGCCTTGTAGGTCTCAGCATTCTGTTCAATCTGCTCGCGCGAAAGCGGAGGCCGCGTGGCTGAGCGTCCGGTGGGGTCGCCAATCATCCCGGTGAAGTCGCCAATCAAAAAAATGGCGGTGTGCCCGAGGTCCTGAAAATGCTTCAGCTTGCGCAAGACGACGGTATGTCCCAAATGCAGGTCGGGAGCAGTCGGGTCCATGCCGAGCTTCACGCGAAGCGGTTTGCCGGTGGCGCGCGACCGTTCCAGCTTGGCGCGCAAGTCGGCTTCGCGGATGATTTCCGCGCTGCCCTTCTTAAGATAAGTCAGCTGTTCGTCGACTGGGGCGAAGTTTGACATGAGAAAGGACATTATAAGGAACGCGATGGGAAAGGCCGAACCGAAAGGCTAGAATGTCGCCTACTGCCATGCATGTGCGGGTGCGAAAAGCGGTCGCTGCCGACGTAGCTCGACTGCAGGAAGTGATTGAGGCCTCGGTCCGCGGCTTACAGGCGCAGGATTATTCTCCAACTCAGATCGAAGGCGCCCTGAAAAGTGTGTACGGCGTTGATAGCCAGCTGATCGCAGACGGGACTTATCTGGTCGCAGAGACCCTCGAGACGGAGAAGGCCACCGAGATCGTTGCCTGCGGCGGCTGGAGTAAACGCAAAACGCTCTACGGCGGAGATCAATTCGCCGGACGCGAAGATTCTATGCTCGATCCTTCTTCGGATGCCGCGAAGATCCGCGCCTTCTTCGTTCATCCAGGCTGGGCGCGTCGCGGCATCGGCAGCCTGATCCTCAAGGCATGTGAGAACGCGGCCGTCGAGGCCGGTTTCACTCGTCTCGAGATGGGCGCAACCTTGAGCGGTGTCGCGTTCTACCGAGCCAAAGGTTATGCGGAAGTTGAGAGCCAGACGGTCGCGCTCGGCAATGGGGAAGCACTCCCGATCGTGAAGATGGCGAAAGAGATCAGAAAATTGCAGATTTGAGATTTCAGATTACAGATTTCAAACCCTTGGATGTCCGCACCAGCCGTCGCCCAGTCACCGCAAATTCTCCTGCCAGCACGATGTTGATCGCTTCCGTGTAGGCTATATGCTCCTGCTCCAGGATGCGTGAGGCGAGCGTCGGTTCATCGTCGCGATCAAGAACCGCGATCGCCTTCTGCACAATGATGGCGCCGTGATCGAGTTCTTCGTCCACGAAATGCACAGTGCATCCGGAAACTTTCACTCCGTAGGCGAAGGCCTGCTCCTGCGCTTCGAGGCCGGGAAATGCGGGCAAGAGCGAGGGATGGATGTTCAGGATCCGCTGCGGAAACTGCTGAACGAACCACGGCGAAAGCAGCCGCATATATCCGGCAAGGCAGACCAGCTCCACCCCATGCTGCTTCAGAGCAGCGGCGACTTCGCGGTCATGCTCCTCGCGTGCCTTGCCTTTTGATGGAACGACGAGTGCATGCAGGTTTCGTTGGCGGGCGGTCGCGATTCCCGGAGCGTCGGCCTGGTTTGAGATCACCACCGAGATACACGCATCCGGGATGCGGCCCGTGTCAATGCTATCGGCGATAGCGACGAAATTCGAGCCGCGTCCGGAAAGAAGTATGCCAAGGGATCTCATGGGAAAGGCTGTCAGCCGTCAGCTCTCAGTTTTCAGCCGAACCATCATAATTCACCCGCAGTCGCACTGCTCGCCGCGATCGCGGAGCCTGCCGAGCCTTCGCTATGGTCTCCCCGAACGATTGGCAGACTCTACGGGCTCGAGGCCGCGCGCGCGAAGGATTCTGGAGTTTCACGCTCGAGCCGCTGGATGGCGGGCAAACTCGCTTGATCGCTCGCGTACGCGGTGGAACGCCGCCCAGTCTTAGGGCAAGGATGGTCGGCAGGCTGTTCCGGGAACCGGCGCACTTCGTCATGGAGCAGAAGATGCTCCGCAAGATCCGGGACTGGGCTGAAAATAGCTGAAGGCTTGGTTGTGTGGCTCAGCTGTACGTCACTTTGCGCTCGCCTTTTACGATCCGGCCGACCGTGTAAGCTTTCTCGCCGACGCGCTCGAGCACCGATTGGGCCTTCTTGAATTTCGCGGATGGAACCACCAGCAGCATCCCGAGACCCATGTTGAAGGTGCGCAGCATTTCGTCCTGAGGTACGTTTCCCAGCTGTTGCAGATGTTCAAAGATCGGAAGCACCGGCCAGGAACCCATCTCAATCACCGCCGCTGTACCGCGTGGCAGCACGCGTGGCAAGTTCTCTGTGATGCCGCCGCCGGTAATGTGCGCCAGCGCCGCCACGCATTGCCCGTCAATCAACTTTCGCAGCGCAGGCCAGTAGCTCTTGTGGGTGCGCATCAGTTCGTTGCCGACTTTATTCTTCACTTCGTTGACATAGGTATCCGCCGAATAATGTGCTACCTCGAACAGCAGCTTGCGGGCCAGCGAATATCCGTTGGTGTGCAACCCGTTCGATGGAAGGCCGAGAATGATGTCTCCGATCTGCACGTCTTTGCCGGTTATGATTTTGTCGCGATCGACCACGCCGACAATAAAGCCTGCCAGGTCGTACTCGCCGTCGGGATAAAACCCGGGCATCTCCGCCGTCTCGCCGCCAATCAGCGCACAGCCGTTATGTTTGCAGGCATCGGCAATGCCCTCGACCACCTTCTCCGCGATCGAAGGATCCAGCGTTCCCGTCGCCAGATAATCCATGAAAAACAGCGGCGCCGCGCCCTGCACCGCAATATCGTTGACGCAGTGATTGACCAAGTCGGCCCCCACGGTCGAGTGCAGGTCCATTTCAAACGCAATCTTCAGCTTGGTGCCCACTCCGTCGACGCTCGACACCAACACCGGGTCGCTGTATTTCGTTTTGTCCACGGCGAACAGCCCGCCAAAGCCGCCAATCTCGCTCAGCACGCCCCGCGTAAAAGTCTTATGGGCCAGATACTTGATGCGCTGCTTGGTCCGATTGGCGCGAGTGATGTCCACACCGGCATCGGCGTAGGTAATCGGCGTCGGGCTGGGTGTGGGAGTCTTGGCCACAGAATCTTTCCGTGTATTTCGTAATCCGTGCGTGGGGTCAGTGCCGGGTGCCGCAG
>CAZILJ010000893.1:0-4752 GCA_964539915.1 uncultured Acidobacteriaceae bacterium
AAATTGGAGAGCCGATAAAGCCGGCGTGGCTTATTTCCGGTCAGCTGAATTCGGCCGGCAGTAGCGGCAGCGCAAATCTCTCGATTCCCATTTCCGGCCCGCATGGCAAGGGCGTGATTCGCGCCGTGGCCTATAAGACCGGTGGCGTTTGGCGGTTCAAGTCGCTCGAGGTGAGTGTAGATGGCCAGTCCGCAACCATCGATCTGCTGTCGGTCGTGGCTTCCTCGGAACGGGACTTTTGAGCCGCAAGGAAAGGCTGTTTTTGAGCGCCCGGTAACCGAAAGCGTCATTCCTCGAGCGCACGACTCAAGTAGAATATGGTCTTGCACTCCATGTCCATTCGACGGGCAGCACGCGCTTGCGGCCACCCCGCTGGAGTTCTATGGGGCAACTGACGCGGCTGATCCGGTATGCGCTTCCGTACTGGTGGCAGATTCTGTCGTCCGTTGTGCTCATGGCCGCAGTCGGCGGGCTCGACGCTTTCAAGTATCTGCTCGTCCGACCCGTGTTTGATCGCGTGCTCAATCCTGCGACCGGATCGCAGAATATTCAGCTTTTTGTAATTCCCGGCACCCGGCACCCCGTTTACCTCCAGCAATTCGTGCCCGCGCATTTCACCAATGCCTGGAACATCGTCGCCTTTGCCCTGGTTGCGTCCACGATTCTCAAGGGAATTTGCGACTACTCGGGCACGTATTTGGTGAATCACGCAGGTTTTGGCATGATCACCGACCTGCGCGACGATCTCTATACTGCGTTGCTGCGCCGCTCGGCAGCGTTTTTTTCGAAACACACTACGGGAACGTTGCTCTCCACCATCATCAACGACATCGAGCGGGTTCAATACGCCATGTCGACCGTGTTATCGGAACTCCTGCAGCAGTTTTTCACTTTTGTTTCGGTGGCAATCGTGGTGGTGATCCTGGGCGGAAGTCTTTCCTGGGTTTTGCTGTTGTTCGTCCCGGTGATTGTTTTCTCGTCGCGCAAGATCGGTTCGCGCGTACGGCACACCACGCGGCACGGCCAGGACAAGCTGGCCGAGATTCAGAATATTCTGCACGAAACCATTACCGGCAACCGCATCGTGAAGGCGTTTAACACGGAAGATTGGGAGACGTCCAGATTCCGCAAGGCAGCGCGTCGCCTTTTCCGCGCGAATCTCCGTTCGGTGGCAGCCACGGCGATCAGTTCTCCGTTGATGGACGTGCTTGGAGTCGTCGGGATCGCTCTACTGATCCTGATCGGCCGCGGCCGGATCGTGCACAATCAAATGACCCCCGGCGTGTTTGTCGCATTTATCACCGCCGTCTTCAGTCTCTACAATCCGGTCCGCAAGTTCGCTCTTTTTTACAACAACTTTCAGCAGGCACTGGGAGCGTCGTCGGAGATCTTCAAGTTCATGGATCTTGAAGATGATGTGCGCGAAAAACCGCGCGCCAAGAGTTTGCCCAAATTCTCCGGGAGTGTTCGCTTCGAGCACGTCAGCTTCGCTTACGCGCACGACGGAGAACAGCGACATGATGTTCTGCACGATATCAATCTGGAAGTCCGGCGCGGGGAGATCCTGGCGGTTGTCGGCTCCAGCGGTGCCGGAAAAAGCACGCTGGTGCACCTGATTCCGCGCTTCTTTGATGTTACTGATGGACGCCTGTTGATCGATAATCTGGACGTGCGCGATGTCACTCTGGCTTCGCTGAGGGCTCAGGTCGGCATCGTTACACAGGAGACCGTGCTGTTTAACGATACCGTGCGCAACAACATTGCGTATGGCCAGCCGAATGTCGCGCAGAAGGAGGTCGAGGCGGCGGCCCGCGCCGCGCTGGCGCACGATTTTATTGTGGCCCTTTCGGCGGGTTACGATACTGTGATCGGAGAGCGGGGTGTGCGCCTTTCTGGAGGAGAGCGCCAGCGACTGGCGATCGCGCGGGCGCTGCTCAAGAATGCACCTGTTCTTATTCTGGATGAGGCGACGTCAGCCCTCGACAGTGAATCCGAAGCTCTGGTGCAGTCCGCCCTGCACAACTTGATGAGCGGCCGCACCGTGTTTGTGATCGCGCACCGTCTGTCGACGGTGCGCCGGGCGGATCGTATCGTGGTGATTGAGAATGGCACGATCGCCGATGTCGGCCGTCATGAAGAGTTGATGAAGAAGCTAGGCACGTACCGGCGTCTTTATGAGTTGCAATTTGCCAACGCAGATTCGCCGAGAGTAGTCGCGGAAACTTGAGACGGCCCCTATGCCCATACGCTCGATGACAGGGTTTGCGCAGGTCAGAGGCGAAATCGAGCCCCAGAACGGCGCCAGCGCATCCCCCCCCGGTACAGGGCAGTCCAATGGGCGGCTGGCTTTCGCACTTTCGTTGAAGTCGGTCAACCACCGCTTCCTGGATCTGCATTTCCGGCTGCCTTCGGGCACCGATTCGCTGGAAATGCAACTTCGCCGCCTCCTGAAGGAAAAGATGTGCCGAGGCCACGTCGAAGTCTCACTCAGCCTGGAGCGCACAAGCAGTGAGGCGTTCTCGGTCAACCGCGAGATTGTGGGCGGATATATTGCGGCGTTCCGCGCCGCAGCCGCCGAATTTTCCCTCGCAGCCGTGCCCGACCTCAACGCCGTTCTGCGCATTCCGGGGGCGCTCGACTCGGCCAATGACAGTGCGGAGGGTGAGATTGAGTCGGCCGTCATGGCGAAGGTGGGTGAGGCTCTGGATCGCCTCAATCAGATGCGCGAGGAAGAAGGCCGCGGCATTGCTCGTGAACTGCGCGAACGAATGGTCCACCTGGCGGAGGCGAGCAAGAGTGTGCAGCAACACCGCCGTGCCGTGCTGCAGAACTATGGCGAGAGATTACAATCCCGGCTTCAGGAACTGCTGGGCGCGACCGTCGATAAGGAACGGGTCCTGCAGGAGGCCGCGCTGCTGGTCGACCGCAGCGACATTCAGGAAGAAATCGTACGCCTCGAGACGCATGTGCAACATTTCCTGGGACTGCTCGAAGCGGGCGGCGAGATCGGGAAGAAGCTCGACTTCCTGCTGCAGGAGATGAATCGCGAAGCCAACACTTTACTTTCGAAGACATCGGGGCTCGCGGGCGAAGCGCTGAAGATTACGGAAGCAGGCTTGGCCATGAAGGCAGAAATCGAAAAGTCGCGCGAGCAGGTGCAAAACCTGGAATGAACGCAACCAACAGGCCCCTCATCTACATCATCTCGGCGCCGTCCGGCTCGGGGAAGTCGACCTTGGTCAACGAGTTGCTGAAGCTGGTTCCGAATCTCAATTTCTCGATTTCTTACACCACGCGCGCTTTGCGGGGCAGCGAGCAAAACGGCAAGCAATACCATTTCGTTCGAAGCGACGAATTTGAGCGAATGATTGCTGCCGGCGAATTCCTGGAGTACGCCAACTTTGACGGGAATTACTACGGCACCTCTCGGCAGTTTCTGAAGGACGCCGGGAAGAAAGGACACGACCTTCTTCTCGATATTGATGTGCAGGGCGCCGAGCAAATCAAGCAAAAGTTGACGGATGCGGTCAGCATCTTCGTGTTGCCTCCGGACCGCCAGACCCTGGAATCGCGCCTGCGCAAACGCAGCGAGGACGCGGAAGAGGTGATTGCGCGTCGATTGCTGGCGGCCAGCCGAGAAATTGAGAACTACAACAAGTACGACTACATTTTGATCAATGACGATCTTGAAGAATCGATCGACAGCCTGCGGGCGATCGTGCGGTCGGAACGCTTGCGGCGCTCCGGGCAACCTCTTTCCGCAGAAGAGAAAAAAATTGTAGAACAGGGGGACCGTCACCGTTTGGCGAATGTCCGGGACCGGGTGGGACCGATCCTTGCTTCCTTCGGCGATACCATGCCTCCGGCACGGCTTTAGATTTCGCGGTATTATTTCAAGGACGCCGGAAACAGGGCGTCGGAAGCCGTGAGTAGATAAAGCGGGACAAGCCTGAAAGTTGGTCGTGTTCTGTGGAACGCATTGTTCGACGTTCGGCATACATTCAATCGAACTTGATGTAAGGGAGAGTCCCAATGAAGTTGATCGAAGGCTTTGACAGCAACTACCGATACATCCTGGTGGCAGCACGACGAGCGCGGCAACTGCAGTCGGGGGCACCGCCAGTGGTCGACACAAACTCTCGCAAGCCGTGCCGCATTGCGCAGGATGAAATCCGTGCGGGCAAGGTGAAGTGGGAGATTCCGGAAACCCGCTCCGCCGCCGAGCAAGCGGGAGAGGCGCTGGATAAGGCGCTTGGCCAGGACTGACGGAATTTTTGATTTCGTGATCGCTGATTGTTGATTGCGGCAGCCGCGGTTCAACGCCGTGAATCAACAATCCAGAATCCATGAAAATCGCTCTTGGCGTCACCGGAGGAATCGCGGCGTACAAGGCGGCGGAAATTGTCCGCCTGCTGCAGGATCGCGGTATTCGCGTGCAAGTCGTGATGACGCGCGCCGCCCAGGAGTTCCTACGTCCCCTCACCTTCGCCGCGCTCTCTGGAGAAAAAGTCATTACCGGTATGTTCGCGCCGGGCGATGGACATGAGCCCAACATCGACTCCGCGATCGAGCACATTGCGGTCGCTCAGTCCATCGATGGGCTCGTGGTCGCGCCTGCGACGGCTGATGTTCTGGCCCACTTCGCTCAGGGAATCGCCAGCGACTTTCTGACAACTCTCTACCTCGCCACCACAGCGCCGGTAGTCGTGGCGCCTGCGATGAACGTGAACATGTGGAATCATCCGGCCACGC
>CAZILJ010000894.1:0-6945 GCA_964539915.1 uncultured Acidobacteriaceae bacterium
TGCGGAACTGGCGCCGCAGAACACTCTATCGAACGCCGGAGAGTTGGGTGTTCGCCAGCCCTCAGAATCGGGGAAAGAACCCGTATTGGGGACAACAGCTTCTTCGTCATCACATTCGCCCGGTCGCGCAAGAGCCGGGCATCACGAAGCGCATAGGGTGGCACACATTCCGCAGGACATACTCTACCCTGCTCCGCGCTACTGGGGCCGAGCTCAAGGTTATGCAGGAACTGATGCGGCATTCAACGATCCGCGTCACTCTGGACACCTACACCCAGGCCGTTACTAGTGAGAAGCGCGCTGCGCAAACCGCCGTGGTGTCGCTTTTCGTACGGAATAAGAAGAGAAGCAAGGCCAGCTACTGAAGAAGCGCGGAGCAACACTCAGGCCGGGATAGCGGTCGGAAGCGTCGAGGGCGGTGGTTTCGGCACTCAAGCTTGTGCCTATTTGGTACCTTTTTGTGCCTACGCCGGGATGACGCCATTTCTGTAAGTGCTTGATTTGAAATGGCGGGGACGACGGGACTCGAACCCGCGGCCTCTGCCGTGACAGATTTTCCTAGCGGGAGTGCGTCCAAGATGAACAGATGGCTGATGGCTGATTTTCTACCGTGAGCCCTTCAGTGCGCGGTAAACAGCCCATACACCAATACGGCAATGGCGCACGTGAGCAGTATGGCGCCGATCGCGGTCACGGTGGTGCCGATAGAAGCGCGGTTTGGCTGCCCCTTGCTCATATTGAGAAAGAAACGCCCGATTGAGCCACGATGCCCGCGGCAAGCATCGCGCATCCGGCATGCTGGACCGCCGGAGACAAGGAGGTCCTATCCATAAACACGTAGTAGACCATCGAGATCAGTAGGAACCCTGGCATGGGCGTGGCCCACGCGAAACCAAGCGAGGCGAAATGGTTTTGCAGCCATGATTAATAATGCTTGTCAAATATTTGTTTGCTTCAGCGGGGAAGAATATTTTTTATTGACAGATATACTGTTTCAGTAATAGAAACTTGCGAAGGGGATGACCGAGAAGTGATTTACGTGAGCCTAAGGCGAGCCCAGGATCGCGCCGTTGGACAATCTGAGATGGATGGCGTGAACAGTACGTTCGATCAACGTATCCAACGTCGCCGCGACGGGGGTAGCCGAATCTCGCCTTGGCGTGCAAATTCCTGAGAGTCATCTATCACAGGCGGAAAAACAACTGGGTGTTCGAAGATTTCCCTTCGTCCCGGCCTCCTGAAACAGGCCACTACCGAAAAATTGATTAGACAACTATTCAGGGGGGTAGAAATGGCGTCGAACAATCTACTCAGTCGCGAGTCAGGGCCGGCATTTAAGGAACGGCGTTCCTTTATCGGCGCGATGGCAACCCTGGGAGCAGGGTTAGCCGGTTCGGTTGTCTTACCCGCAACAGCGTTAGCGCAGCCCACGCCGGAAGCTCACAAGAAAACAAAATCCGCAGCAAGCGTTTGCGGACACAGCACGGTCATCGCTTCCGACGCGGCCACAGCCGCAGAAACAACCGCAGGGAAAATCCGTGGATTCAGACGGAACGGTGTACACGTTTTCAAAGGTGTACCCTATGGCGCTTCCACCGCTGGCGCCAGGCGCTTCATGCCACCAGTCAAGCCTGAACCGTGGACGGGAATTCGCACGACCGAGGCGGCCACTTCAATTCGTCCGGAAATACAGATTCCTGCTTCTGCTAAGTAACACACAGACAGATTGGGTTTTGTCTAACTACGGAGATCGACTAAATGCTGATTCGTCTTCTCGCCGTTTTTTTCATTGGGATTTTTCTCTTGTTGCCTTTCGGACTCGCCCAAACTGCCTCCAGCCTCGATTCCATTCCTGCGCGTATGCACGAGGTGATCGTCGCCAACGAAGTTCCCGGCGCGGTCACGGTGGTCGCGACGCGTGACTCTGTGCTTCGGATGGACGCTCAGGGTTGGGCCGACCCCGAACACAAATCTTTCATGCACGTGGATTCAATCTTCTGGATCGCATCCATGTCCAAACCGATTACGGCTACCGCGGTGCTGATGCTGATGGAGGAAGGCAAACTCTCGCTCGACGATCCGATCGCGAAATATGTTCCAGAACTTGCTGGACTCAGAACTACGGATGGTAAGACGCCGCGAATCACGCTGCGGCACTTGCTCACTCACACCTCCGGAATGGGAGAAGCAACCGACGAAGAGGCGAAAGCCGCGCGCGCCCTGTCCGACCTGGTGCCGGCCTTTGCCTCAAAGCCGCTTGCGTTCGCGCCGGGGAGCAAATGGAAATACTGTCAGTCCGGCATTCTCACTCTTGGCCGGATCATAGAAATCGTTTCCGGTGTGCCGTTTGAAGTCTTCCTGCGAACGCGTATCTTCGACCCACTCGGCATGAAGGACACGACTTTCTACCTGACCGAAGCCCAGATGCCGCGGTGGGTGATACCTGCCAAGCGCGAAGGCGAACAACTGTCGCCGGCGGAAATCGGGCTTCTTTACGGCCATCCTCCCACCTGGCGCGACCACTACCCGGCAAGCAACGGCGGCTTGTTCTCGACCGCGCCCGATTACACGCGGTTCGCCCAAATGCTGCTGAATGGTGGCGTGCTCGATGGCAGGCGGTATCTCACGGCCGAGTCGGTGCGCATGATGTCAACTGTCCAGACTGGCGATCTGGTCACCGGCTTCACTCCCGGCAACGGCTGGGGGCTGGGAGTATGCATCGTCCGCGAACCTCAGGGTGTAACTGAAATGCTCTCGCCCGGAACCTTCGGCCACGGCGGAGCCTACGGAACTCAGCTCTGGATCGACACGAGGAGGGGTGTCGCATTAATCATGATGATCCAGCGGTCCAATTTCAAGAATGCCGACGACACGCCGGCCAGGTTCGCCTTCCAGAAGGCCGTGCTGGAGTAAATAGAAAACCAAGCACAAGAAACCGATGAACACGCCCTCGGTCATTTTGACGTCAATCCTAACTTGCGCATTCTGCCTCGACGGAGCCCTTCAGGCAGCGCAGCACCAAGTGCCTCCATCACCAACAGCTACGCATCAGGGGGCCAGGCGCTATGTGCAGGTTGAATATCCACCCTCGACCGCCGCGAACGAATTGCAGTTGGGCGTCGCTTACAACCTCTGGATCCCCGGCGGAGCCCCTCGCCTGCGCTGCGTGATCGTCCACCAGCACGGTGCCGGCGCGCAAGCGAGCAAGGGAGGAGAAACCGCCGCTTACGACCTGCACTGGCAGGCGCTGGCCAAAAAGTGGGACTGCGCGTTGCTGGGCCCGTTTTACCACGTGCTGGGTGAAAAAACGGACACCTCCCCGGGAGCCTCCGAACTCTGGATGGACCCGCGCCTTGGCTCCGACAAATCCTTCCTCAAGGCCCTTGAAGAGATGTCGGTCCAATCGGGACATCCCGAACTGAACACCGTACCGTGGGTCCTGTGGGGACACTCGGGCGGCGCCATCTGGTCCAATGTGATGACCATGCTTCATCCTGAGCGCGTCGTCGCGGTCTTTCTGCGATCCGCCTCGGCGGCCTCGTTCCGCTTTGACTGGCATGTTAAACGACCCGGATTCCGACAACCCGAGGTCCCCGCCGCGTCTACACAGTCCCATCATGTGCAACGGCGGCGTGAAGGAAAAACCAGAGCATGGCCCACTCTGGCGTTGGAACGGCGTTGAGGAGGGCGAGCTGGCCACCTTCCAGGAATACCGCACCAAGGGAGCACCGATTGGTTTCGCCCCTGTTCCCCGTACGGCCCAGGAGTGCGGCGACTCCCGCTACCTGGCTATCCCGTTCCTGGACGCCTGTATGGCCATGCGCCTGCCGGCCGAAGGAAGCAAAGACCAGACTCTCAGGCCGGCCGGCTCGAGCCAGGTCCGGTTGGCTTCGTTGCTGGGAGATACCGCCGTGGCTGACTTCAAAGGAAACCCCGCGAGGCGGTTTGGCTGCCGAACGCGGCGGTGGCCCATGCCTAGTTGGAATACGTGAAGAACGGCACCGTGGGCGATTCCACTCCACCGTCAGCGCCTTTCGATTTGAAGGTGGTGGCGAAACCCGACCAGGGGAACGAGATTACGTGGGACACGGAGGCGGACTTCTAGAGCGGCATCGCCGGGTTCATCATTCTGCGCGACGGCAGGGGCTTGGCGCGGCTGCCGACGGCGCCGCAGGACCAGGTGTACGGGGGGCCGCGGCCGCTCTTCCAAGGGATCTCCTTTCACATCACGCCAGAGGCTCCGATACCTGAAATGCGATATTTGGACACTTCAAGCCACGCCGGCGAGAAGCACACTTACAAAGTTATTACTCTGAACAGCGCGGGCTGACCCTCAGAGCCGTCTGCTCCGGCAACCGTTCCGTGAGCTGGGCCCGTGCCGGTAGGCCGAACCGGCCGCCGGTACCTGCCACTCTCGGATGACATCGCGTTCCAGTCGTTTTAAGAAGGAAGATGAGCTCCAGCGAGGAGCCGGATATCGGAATCTCGATGGAGTGGGGTGCAGAAGGGACTTCACGACGGCGGGTCGTCCTAAGGGCACACAGTTAGTCGATGCTCAGTGAGATGATTCCGCAGCTGGTAGAGTCCTTTTCTTGGCAAGATCACCGGCCGCAAGCTCATTTGCGACGGCGAGGATCTGTAGCGTCTCGGCGTCATCGGAATCGAGCGAGAGAATGTCTCGCAAACGCCGGATAGCCTCCTGCGGTCTTCCCATCTTGCACAGGAGAAGAGCAGCATTGCGCTGGAAAACCACGTTGGTTGCATCGGTTTTCGCTGCCTGATCATACTGGTCCAGCGCACCGATAAGATCCCCCTTTTTTTCCAGCTCGATGCCGGTGTTGTTCAAAATAGCCGCTCTCGCCTCCCCATTGGATTCTGCCTTGTCGCGTTCGACCGCGTTCTGAAGCTCCTTCTGGAGACGGGAACTGTTGATCGTATCGCCATTGTGGACGTATATCCGGTAGAGCCTATAGATGGCCTCCCGGTCGTTAGGCCGTAGTCGATGTGCCTCCTCAAGCTGGGCAATTGCTTCTTGCTGTCTGCCTGTGTCTTGGTAAAGCTTGCCTAGGAGCTCATGCGCTGTGAACTTTTCCGGATCTAGAGAAACCGCCTTTTCGAGTTCCGGAATACTCTTCTGGGGCAGGTTGAGATAATAGAACGCTTCCCCGATCGCGAAGTATGCCTCGGGCCAATTAGGTTGAAATTCAAGAGCCTTGCGGTAGGCGTCGATGGTGTCTTGCCACTTCTTTTGATAGTAGACATCACGCGCTTTCAGGCGCCAGAGATCGAGGGCAGATTCTTTTTCTTGCTTGTCGGCGAACTCGATATCTACCTGCTCTTCTGACTCAGCATACTTGCCGGCCCTGGCAAGTACGAGGGCATAGTTAAACCGGGCTCCAGGTAGGCGTGGGTCGAGTCGCAGCGCGGTCGAAAGCCTAGCCGACGCTCGATCTAAATCATCAAAATTCGCGAAGGCCAACCCCGAGGATAAGTAGGTCGGAGCGTAGTTCGGGCGCAGCGCAATTGCCTGATCGAACTCCTCTGCCGATTCAATCGGCTTCGCCAATAGCGCGAGACAGACTCCCCTCAGCGCGTGTATTTCACTGGCACCGGGCGCGTGAAGGTCGGCTCGCTCAAGCAGCGATAGGGCGCCCTGCGGATCGCCTCCCTGAACAAGCCTCTTGGCCTGATCCAGCAGTGCAGGTGTACTAAGTGCGTGTTGCGCTCTCCGTGATGTTTGGGCAACGCCGATCAACGGGAAAGAGAGTTGACTCGTCATCCCGAAAATGGCCAGCCAAGCAACTACTCGGAGGCGATTGGTTGAGCTGATCGGGCGACAATGAGAATCGAACAACGACATAGGTTCAATCCTAAATAATAGGGCGCCGGGTTCTTTCCGGAAAGTGCCCATCCCTTCAGCAATTCATGCCGATTCTAAGAAGTTTGATCCAGCATCGGTGGCTGGGCTTGGGTTAGCTCTTCGCGCAATGACAACGTGGCACCGCGAGAGTTTTTCCACCGCCTCCCAAATCGATTGAACTTCCGTCCCCGCCTGGGCTCATTTCCCCTCCCCTCGCGGCGGGAACATCGCGGAGTAGCCGATGCAAAGGATCGGCTCGGGATTCTTCTGGAATCAGCTCAACACTCTCTACGTTCGGGAAGGCGCATGCAAGGTGCGCGTGGATGGGGCAGAAGACAAACCTGCCCCTAAACAATCCATCGCATCAGGGCCTTGGAGATAGCCCTGATCCGACGCTTCATAAGCCATTGCCCTCGGCCGGTTCCGGCGACCGGCTAGAACTCAACTCTAAGGCTGAACTGAATCTGCCTGGGAGTAGCTCCGCTGACGAGGTTACTAACTACTCCGAAGTTGCCGCCCCCGAAGGTTGTCCCTGGTAGGCCATAGTTTTGAATGTTGAATACGTTGAAGAACTCCGCTCGGAATTGCATATGGAGACTTTCTGCGATAGGGATATTCTTCATGAGTGAGAAGTCAAAATTGTCGTATGGTGTACTCGCCACGATGCCTCGCCCCGAGTCGCCGTACTGGTTGACTGGATGGGCGAAAGCCGCCGTATTGAATGCCTCCTTGAAGGTAGCGTGGCTGACTTTTGGGTTTCCAATAAGATTTGCCCTGCCATAGTTAACAAAGCCCGAGGTGTTCCCGATGTTTGCCGGGTCGATACCAGCATCGGGGAACGTCAACGGAATCCCTGAGTGCGCCGACAAATTTAGGTTTGTTTGCCAACCGCCAAGGATGGCGGCGCCGATGCCGCTGCTCATGAAACGCTTGCCTTTCCCGAAGGGCAATTCATAAATAGCCCACCCATAGACGATGTGAGTAAGGCTGTTTCCGGATGTGCCGTAATCCTTGCTCAGGTCGTTGTAGTTTTGTACCACGGCAAACCCCCCCGGGCCATTTTCAACGTCGTAGAAGCCGCTCGC
>CAZILJ010000895.1:0-6060 GCA_964539915.1 uncultured Acidobacteriaceae bacterium
CGCCACAAACAGCAGGCGAAGGCCCAGGGCTGCGAGGCTCGCGCAGGCCAAGAAACGCGTTTTCTTTCTGATCAGTTCCTGCATTCGTACTTGCACCGGCTCCGCACGCGCGAATCATAGCGCGTTTGCGGCAATCCCGGAGGCAGGAAAATGCATCAAATGAGCCAGAGCAGCTAACCTTACCCTGCCTCGTCGAGAATTGACCGTGTGCCGTCCACGGCATACGATGAACAGATACTCACCCATGGCTCAACCTGTCTTTTATGATCCGAGACGTGCCCGGTGGAAACGCCTGCGTCGCCTGGTAGACGTTACGGCGGTTTTCGTCTCAGCATTGGTCATTTTCTTCGTGTACACGGCGCTGCGGGACGAACCCCTGCCGGAACTGCTTTTCTCGCCGCAGAAGCGTTCCCTCAAGGCTTTGAAGGAGAGTGACAAGGAGAAGGCCCGTGACCGCCAAAAGAAACTGGCGGCCCGCTCTCACCGCAAGTCCAAATTGGCGGCGTCGCAGGTTACGCTGAATCAGAGTGAAGGAATTCGTGCGGCTTTCTATGTGCCCTGGGACGCGGCCAGTTTCTCGTCGCTGCGGTCCTACGCCCACCAGATCGACATGCTTTATCCCGACTGGCTGCATGTTCTCACAGCGGATGGCAAGCTCCAGAGCATCGACGAGCAAACCAGTAATTTCTTTGATGTAGTGCAAGGTGGCTCAGTCCTTCCCGTCGACAGCCGGGTGATGCCTTTTCTGAAAACGGAAGACCCTGCCATGGAAGTCTTCCCCATGGTGAACAATTTTGATGGCCGTGACTGGGTGGGCGATATTGTCGGGTTCTTGAACGATCCGGTTGCCAGGGCACTCTTCCGCCGCCAAGTGGCGCAGTTTCTTTCCTCGGGCCGGTACCGGGGATTGATGGTCGACTTCGAGTCGTTTCCTGCCAGCGGCCAACCCGGCTACGTCGCTCTGTTGAAAGAGCTGTCTAGCGATTTGCACGAACGCGGGATGAAACTTTACGTAGCGGTGCCATCCCACAACGGTGAATTTGATTATCCGGCGGTTGCGGCGAGCGCCGACGGGGTCGTGCTGATGAACTACGACGAGCATTTCCCCGGTTCTACGTCGGGTCCAGTTGCTTCGCAGGACTGGTTCGTTCAAAACCTGAATTTTGCGAAAACTGTAATCCCGCAGGAAAAAATCATTTGCGCAATCGCCAACTATGGCTATGACTGGGTGCTCAAGCCCAAAAATGCGAAGCTGCCGCCGGAGGTCCATGACACCAGCGTGAGCGTTCAGGAAGCGTGGCTGGCCGCACGCGATTCCGACGAAGACGTCAACTTCGACGATGACGCGATGAACCCTCACTTCAGCTACCTCGATGAGAAGAGTCTCAGACACGACATCTGGTTTCTCGATGCAGTAACCGCCCTCAATCACATGCGCTCCGCGCAGACACTTGGCATCAAGACGTTCGCCCTCTGGCGGCTCGGGAGCGAAGACCGCTCGCTGTGGAGAGTGTGGGATGTGCCGGGCGATCCAGTGGCGGCCGATAAACTGAAGGATGTGCCGCCGGGCGCCGACGTGGACATGGAAGGCCAAGGCGAGATCCTGCGCATCGAGAGCAAGCCCGCTCATGGACTTCGCGATCTCACGATCGACGCAGATAGCCACCTCATCACCGACGAGGTATTCCAGAGCCTTCCCGAGCCTTACCGGGTTGGACGTTACGGCTACAGCCCGGATAAGGTCGCGTTGACCTTTGACGATGGCCCCGACCCGGATTGGACTCCGAAGATTCTCGACGTGCTTAAACAAAAGCATGCAACGGCTACTTTTTTCCTGATCGGCATCCAGACCGATAAGTTTTCCAGCATCGCGAAACGCATTTACCGCGAAGGCAGCACCATCGGGAACCACACCTTCACGCATCCCGACGTCAGCAACATTTCCACCGCGTATATGAAGGTGGAGTTAAATCTCACGGAGCGGCTTTTTGCCAGCCTGGTGGGTATCCGCGCCACGCTGATGCGGCCGCCTTATGCGATTGATGAGGAACCGGACACGGCCGACCAGGTACGGCCGCTCGAGATTCCGCAGGAAATGGGATACATCACCGTCGGCAACCGGATCGATCCCAACGACTGGACCGGTGCTCATTCTGCGGAAGAAATCACCTCCATCGTGTTGTCCCGGTTACCGCCCTGCCGCCAAGAGAATCTGCGCTGCGGCAATATCGTGCTGCTGCACGATGGCGGAGGAAATCGCAGCGAGACGGTGCGGGCTCTGCCCATGATCATCGACGGAATTCGAGCGCGGGGATATGAGATTGCGCCCGTATACGAACTGCTCGGCAAAACCCGGGCGGACGTGATGGCGCCATTGCCCGCGGGCGAACTTTGGGCCGCTCGCCTGGACCGGCTGGGTTTCTGGCTATTCGACGCAGTCATTATCTTCATTACGTGGATCTTTCTGGTAGGGGACCTGTTGATGACAGGGCGCCTGATCTTTATTGGCACGGCGGCGGTCTACGACCGCGTGCACGAGAAAATTTTCGGCAAACCTGCGGAAATCGCCTCTTACAAGCCGAAAGTAGCGGTGCTGATTCCGGCGTACAACGAAGAAAAAGTTATTGAACGGACGGTGCGGGCTGCCCTCAATTCGAATTATCCGAATCTGCGCGTGATTGTGATTGACGATGGTTCCAAGGACCGGACGCTTGAAGTCGCGCGCAAGGCCTTTGCCGCCGAGTCTGCTGCGGGAGAAGTTCTGATCCTCGGAAAGCCGAACTCCGGCAAGGCTGAGGCCCTCAACTACGGTATCGAGCACATTGGCGATGCGGAACTGTTCGTCGGCATCGACGCTGACACCATCATCGCTCCGGATGCGATTGCCCGCCTGGTACCACACTTCATCAATCCCAAGGTCGGCGCGATCGCAGGCAATGCCAAGGTTGGCAACCGCGTCAATCTCTGGACACGCTGGCAAGCTCTCGAATACATCACGAGCCAGAACTTCGAACGGCGCGCGCTTGATGTTCTTGGCGCCGTCAGCGTCGTACCCGGGGCCATCGGCGCATGGCGCATTTCGGCTGTACGCGAGGCCGGGGGATATCACATCGATACCGTGGCCGAAGATGCCGATCTCACCATGGCCTTATTGCGGCGGGGATATCGCGTCGAGTACGAAGATATGGCCCTCGCCTACACCGAGGCCCCGACAAACGCAAATGCGTTGATGCGTCAGCGTTTCCGGTGGTCGTTCGGCGTCCTGCAAGCGGTTTACAAACACCGCGGAGTGTTTGCTCGCAAGGGAGCGCTGGGATGGGTGGCTCTACCGAACATTGTGATCTTCCAGATTCTGCTGCCGCTGGTGTCGCCGCTGATTGACATTATGTTCGCGGTGGGCACTGTTTGGTATTTCGTGCAGAAACATTTCCATCCGGACTCGACCGATCCCGCCAGCTTCCACAAATTAGTGCTCTTTTTCTTTGCATTCCTGGTGATCGATTTCATCGCGTCGGCGATCGCGTTCGCCCTCGAACGCCGCTGCCCCGAGGACAAAGAAGATGCCTGGCTGCTCAGTCAGGTCTGGCTGCAGCGCTTCGCTTACCGGCAATTGTTTTCGGTCGTGCTCTTCAAGACTTTGAAGCGCGCGCTCGAAGGACGCAGGTTTGCTTGGGACAAGCTCGAACGCACGGCAGCGGTGAACTATATTCCTTCGGAGAATCGGGACCACGTCAACGTGCCGTAACCCGGCATATTTTCCGAAAGCAATTCAATGCCGTCTCTCGCGAAACAACAATGGCGCGAACTCCGACAGATTCCGACGCCAGACCATCCAGGTGTGCATGCCCGGTGTTTCGATATCCCTGTGCTCGACGCCCTTCGTCTTCAGCCATTCCCGCAGTTTGCGGTTCACGCTGATGAGCCCGTCTTCGGTGCCGCACGCGATCCACAACAGACGAATCTGCTGGTTCGCCTTCGCATCGAGGGTTGGAAAGTCTTTTTCGAACTCGTCAGGAATGCCACCCGAACTGAATGCGCCAATCCAGCCAAACTTGTCGAGATTGTTCAGACCAGTCAGCAGTGATTCTGATCCGCCCATCGAAAGCCCCGCAATCGCTCGCGAATTGCGCTCGCTGTTCACGCGATATTCGCTCTCCACTTTCGGCATGACTTCTGTAAGCAAAGCCGCGCGGAAGTTTGCGAAATTCTTGTCCCTCACGTCAGTATGGCTCCAGGCTCCCCATCCCAGGGTGATCATTTCCATGGTGCCGTAGCCGAGCGGCATCACGACGATCATGGGTTTTGCCCTGCCCTGCGCAATCAGGTTGTCGAGGATTACATTCGCGCGGCCCACAGCCGTCCATCCGCTCGCGTCGTCGCTGTAGCCATGCAACAGGTAAAGCACGGGGTACGTCGTCTTTGAGCCAGGGTCATAGCCCGGCGGGGTATATACGTAGAAATCCCGGTCGTCTCCGGCCACTGCCGATTTATAAAAATGATGATGAGTTTCCCCATGCGGAACGTCATTCGCTTCCCACGGTAGAGACGGCGGTCCCTGAACATGCACCATAGTTTCGGTAGACAGCAAGTTCGGTTTCAGCAGGTGGTTGAAGGGATCAATCTGGCGCACGCCGTCGACGATGATGGAATATCCGTAGTAATCGGGAGATAACGGCGCGGTGTTGACGGTCCAGACGCCCTTATCATCTTTCTGCATGGCGACCTGCTCGGAGCCTTCCCTCGCCAGTTTCACCTCTTGCGCGTTGGGCGCGAGGAAGCGGAAGGTCACGCTGTCGTCGGAATGCACTTCGGGAGTGTCGAGCCAAGGCGGCCGTTGCGGGGTTTGTGGCTGCGCCGGCTTGGCTTGCTGCGCAGCGGCGGCGCTACAAAGCGCGGCGCTACAAAGAATGAGGATCAAAACAAAAAAGTGGAGTTTCATGGTACGTCTCCTCGGATGAAGAAGCGGCCCAATTGTATAAGGAGAAAACGGCGAGGTGCCAGGGGAGGCAGACTGGAAGGATAGAGTCTGAAACCGGACTAGCTACTTGCCCTTGGCCGCGACATCCAGCCGAGTTTCGGCACGGTGCAGAGCGTCGAGTGCGCGTTCGACGTCGACTGTGGTATCGCCGCTCGCTAACCGTTGCTCCGCACGTTCTTTGGCTTTGCGGGAGCGCTCTACATCAATTTCCGACGGACGCTCCGCCGTCTCCGCGAGAATCGTCACCTTGTCGGGCAGTACTTCGGCGAATCCCCACGCGACGGCCAGCCACAACTCGTTCGAATTCTCGCAATAACTGATCTCGCCCACCGCTAACTCGGTGATCAGCGGCGCGTGTCCCGGCAGAACGCCAAGATACCCGTTCTTTCCGGGAATCTGGACCTCCTCGGCCACCGTATCCACGACCTTCTTCTCGGGCGTGACGATCTCGAGTTTGAATGTGTCTGCCATGAAAAAGTCTCAGCGGTCAACCATCAGCAATCGGCGCTATCCAGTCCCGACCTGGTCCACGGGTCAAGCTAAGAGCTGATGGCTGAAAACTGACAGCTTGTTTCTACGCTGCCGCCTTCATCTTCTCTGCCGCTTCCAGCACTTCCTCGATCGGGCCCTTCATGTAGAAGGCTTGCTCGGGGATGTCGTCGTACTTGCCTTCCACGATCGCCTTAAATCCCTTCACCGTGTCGGCAACCTTCACGTAACGTCCCGCCGCTCCGGTGAATTGTTCGGCCACATGGAACGGTTGCGACAGGAAGCGCTGAATCTTACGGGCTCGCGTCACGGTCAGTTTCTGATCTTCCGTCAGTTCGTCGATACCAAGAATCGCGATGATGTCCTGCAGATCTTTGTAGGTCTGCAGCGTACGCTTCACAGTCTGGGCCACGTCGTAATGCTCCTGGCCGACGATGCGCGGGTCGAGAATGCGCGAGGTCGAAGCCAGAGGATCGACAGCCGGGTAGATTCCAATTTCGGTCAGGGCGCGCGAAAGCACGGTCGTCGCGTCCAGGTGAGCGAACGTAGTCGCTGGCGCAGGATCAGTCAAGTCATCGGCGGGCACGTAAATC
>CAZILJ010000896.1:0-3752 GCA_964539915.1 uncultured Acidobacteriaceae bacterium
ACTCAATGTCGGCTGCGCGTCGTCCGTCGCCTCTTTTTGTAATCATCCTCATGGTCATCCTTGCGATCGCCCGCTTGTTCTGTCCTGTAAGCGCTACCGACGAACGGCCTGTGGGGATGCAACTCGTTTAGGTCCGGCAAGGAAGGCAATCAGAGAACGACGGATTCGTATCGGCTGAGTGTAGAGTCCGTAGTCGATGTAGGCGGATCGCCGGAAGCGCTTCATGAAAAAGCAAACCCGCGACCGCGTAGTGCCACCATCTCTACCAGGGTCTCATGATCGATGTTTGGAATGACGGCGTCCTCGGCAGTCTGCCCGTCAAAATGGGCGAACAAGAGAAGAATGCGCGCCAGTCTTTTCTTGCCGAAATTGCAGCGCTGATCGACCAAGTCCTGCTGGCACTGCATGTTCCCTCGCAACCCATAAGCCAAAACAAGTTTGAAAGACTGACTTCGCGGGCGAGAGCACGCATCATGGTCTTTTTTTGAATTTGTAAAAGAACGCAGTCCGTCAAGGCGGAAGTGGACGCCGTGTGAACCGGCTCGCCGGCAATCGAGTCTTTCCCCACAATGTCCCTTTCGGTAAAGATGTCGAGAACGGCCTGCTTTTGGTTCTCGGACCGAACGCAGAGCAACACTCGTCCTTTTAGAACAACAAACAAGCGCCCGCAGGGGTGCCCTGGCCGAAGATGATTTGGCCCTAGCTGAAAGACACTACGCGGCGACCAGCGCCGGCGATTGAAAGGAAGGCTGCCGGGTTGAAGGGACGACTTGGCTTGGGCATACACCACCCCTCAACCGGGGCCGCCCTGATTTCAGCACAGTCACAACTGCAAAACTGGTCCATATTGCCCAAGTCAGTAAGGACACCTTGTGCATTCGGTGCTGGGATGCGCTGTGTAGTCGTTTCGCCGACGCTGGCTTCACAAATTTATACAAAACTCCGGACAACCGCCATCCATGACAAACCTTCCGATTAGACGAGGCCGCATTCATCGACATTGATGTCGCGGCCCAGTCGGAGTAGGGATCATGATTGCTCACGACCCCCTCCACAGATCCGTATGAAACTTTCATTCACAACACCTTGCCGGTTTTAACCGGCGCACGGAGGATTCATGAAGCGGTTGGCCGTGAATGTGCTTCTTTCTGTAGCGACTGCCGCATTCCAATGGTCTGCTGTTCCGAGCGGCCAGGCGCAATCCTCAGCAAACAGGGGCGGTTCAGCCTCGCGTCGTCCTGTCATTTACGTGATGCCCAGTGCGGTCACGGATCCCGGACCGAGTGATCATTCGCAGGTCGTCGTGGATTCATCGCACAACGGCAAGGAACCCCAAGTCGCGAAAATCTACCAGGAACTGCAGCGCCGAAACGAATGCCAAGCGTTCACCGAAAACATGATGAAAGACAAGGCCGACTATTTCCTGCTTCTGCAGCACGGCGGGGGAAAGGGGAACCGCTGGGCCATTTCCGACAGAAACGGGGAGGTGATTGCATCCGGCGACTCGCTGCTGCTCGGAAACTCGGTGAAGGACGCGTGCATTGCGATCGGCAAGAATTGGCAACAGCACGCAGTCACCGCGGCAAACTAGAAGCGATCTCGTCGATCCTTTTTCGTCGGTTCGCTCCGTTGAGCCGGGCGAACGCGCGGCCACCTTAGATGGAGGCGGCAGGCTCACTGGGTCGTCGAGAATACAGTTGCGCCCCAACCATCACGGACCAGATAGCTTGTCCGGATACGACCATGGCCATGGCGTGGACATTCAGACGCACGCGGCCGATCACGATGCCGACGATGATGAGAGGAGCAATGACACAGCCATAGGTGGCAACCCCACGGCCGAGGCCTCCGTTGCGCAGCGCCGAAACGGACCACAGAATGATCGCGAGGGACGCAGCAACGGAGTAGATGCGCGCGAAAGCTTGATTGATCTGAAAAATGCCGTCGATGACGATCCTCCATTGCTGAGCGGTGGCAGGGACGTCGAGGATCATGTGGCGCATAATGCTGGGGACGATGAATCCGCTGACCGCGGTGGCGATGAATCCGGCTACGCAGGCGAAGCCATAGGTAACGATCGCCGAGAAGGCGATGCGGTCGGGCGCTCCAATGCTACGAGCGAGGCCGCACCCCCCGAGGAACAGCACCACGAAGCTCACCATTGCCAGAGAGTGCGCGGCGGCGGAAGCGACCGCTAAATGCGCTACCTGGTCCGCGGTGAGCGAGGCCGCTCCCGTAGGATGGATCGCCATCGTGAGAACGCCGCCCAGGGAACCGGCGATCAGGGCGATTCCAGATTTACGATCGTCTGTCATGCTGACACTCTAGACAAGAATGAGGCGCCGGTGACAATGTATTTCCGGGCGATGACGCGATACTGAACAAAGGGGACCGATATGTCCGGAAATAGCGTCGTGAAGGCCGATCGAACCAAACCAAGGGCCGCGAAAACGGCTGCCGGGTCTCGTACCAAGACAGCCCGGCCTCAGACAGATCAACCGAAGGTAGACCGGCGTGTTCTGCGCACGCGCGACGCGCTGGGCGATGCGCTCGTCGATCTGATGCATGAGAAGAGTTTCGACGACATCACCGTGCAGCAAGTGCTGGACCGCGCGGGCGTGGGGCGCTCAACGTTCTACGTGCACTATCGCGACAAGGATGATCTGTTTGTGAGCGATGTCGAGGAATTCTTCGAGATGTTTTCGACCGTACTGAGGCGGAATGGCGAGAGCGCCAAGCGGCTGGCGCCGGTCGAGGAGTTGTTCGCGCACGTGCGTGAGGCTCGTGAATTCTATGCGGCATTGGTAGCGGCGGGAAAGGTGAACGATGTACGTGCATTGGGACAAGGATTGTTCGCGCGGTCGATCGAAGAGCGCTTAAAGATGGCGGGCGTGGAAACAGATGCAACGCGGCGAGCGGCGCATGCACATGCACTGGCGGGGAGTTTGTTTGCGCTGCTGGACTGGTGGATCGACAAGGGGATGAAAGCCGATCCCGGGGAAATGGACGAGGTGTTCCATCGCATGGCGTGGAGCGGGTTAGCAGTGCGTTGATTGCCAGTTCTTCGCGCCGGCAAGAAGAACGCGCTAAGAATGGGCGGGGGATTCTGGATATTCGTAGACGCCGCGGCCGGACTTGCGGCCCAGCCGTCCGGCTTTGACGTATTGGACCAGGAGAGGAGCGGGACGATATTTGTCGCCGAGCGATTTGTGCAGATACTCGAGAATGTTCAACCGCGTGTCGAGGCCGACGAGATCGACTAACTCAAACGGTCCCATCGGGTGATTCAGGCCCAGCTTAAGAGCCTTATCGATGTCCCCGGCTGACGCCACGCCTTCCTGCAGCATATAGAACGCTTCGTTGCCGATCATGGCGTTGATGCGACTGGTGATGAAGCCGGGCGATTCTTTGATCACCACAACTTCCTTGCGCATGCGCTTGCCGACTTCGACCGCGGTGGCGAGAGTATCTTCGTCCGTCTCGAGGGCTCGAACGACTTCGAGGAGTTTCATCTTGTGGACCGGGTTGAAGAAATGCATGCCGACGCACTTCTTGGCGCGGTAGGTGACGCTGGCAATTTCAGTGACGCTGAGAGAAGAGGTGTTCGAAGCCAGCATAGTCGCGGGGCGGCAAATCTTGTCGAGCAGAGTGAAGATTTCGATCTTCGACTCCATTTCTTCGGGAACGGCTTCGATGACGAGATCGGCCTCGCGTGCGGCCTGTTCGACCGAACCGGCGAACTGCAGGCGGCG
>CAZILJ010000897.1:0-5846 GCA_964539915.1 uncultured Acidobacteriaceae bacterium
GGGGAAAACTACCCCGTCGGTTGTGGAGGGCGTTCACAGGAGGGAATTGGTTCGCCGCCGGTCTGCACCGGGCTACAGATTCTTACGCAAGCTGTTTTTGTTTGGTCTGGTGTTCCGGCTGCGCTGACCTGCGCCCCCAGATTCTTTCATCACCCGAATAGTGCGCCCGTCGGATCTTTCGTTACAGGCTTAGGTGAGTTTTTGCGATGCTCGAATGAATCGCTTGTCTGGAACTCTGGCCAAGATTAGAATTCCCCCGAATCATCGTAGGAGGTCCTCATGACCACAGCCCCAGTCCTGCCTGCTTCGCCCGCTCCCACACCCCAATCTGCGCCGCTTTCCGAAGGTGCGCGAATTGCGAACACCTTCGTCGCGCCCTCGAAAACTTTCACCGATTTGCGCCGCAGTGCGAGCTGGTGGGGACCGTGGCTTTTGATTTCCATTTTCTCAATGCTCTTCATTTATGCAATGGGACGCCAGGTTGGCTTTGAACAGATCAGCAGGAATCAGGTGGCGCACTCATCCCGCGCCGAACAGTTCGAAAAACTTCCGGCTGACCAGCAAGCGAAACAGATACAACTTTCGAGCAAGATCATTCGCTATTTCGCATACGGTAGCCCGGTGATGATCCTTTTCTATTTCCTGATCTCTACCCTGGTCCTGTGGACTACCTTCAAAATTGCGGCTGGAGCTGAGACAACGTTTGGGCAGGCTTATGCCATCGTCATGTATGCCAGTCTCCCCGGCATCGTCGGCGCGATCCTGGGTATTGTCTCGTTATTCGCCGGAATCGATCCGGAGGGGTTCGACGTCAATAATCCCGTCGGCACCAATCTCGCGTATTACCTGGACCCTTCCAGCACCGGTAAGTTTGTGCATGGGATGGCTTCTGCGCTCGATGTGATCACCATCTGGACGATCGTCCTCTTGGGCATCGGTTTTGCTTCTACCAGCAAGGTAAAACGCTCGACAGCGATCACCATCGTTGCGGCGTGGTATCTCGTGTACAAACTCACAGCCTCTGGGCTGGCTGCCGCGTTCTCGTAGAGACGGTCGAAGCCTTCGGGCGACGAGCGGAAAGGCTATCCGCGCGCGATTTGCATCAACTTTGGCAGCACGCCGCCGAATGAGGGCCTTTCGTCCGGCCTGCCAAACTCGAAGTAAATCTTGCGGTAGAGGTCATAGAGTTCCCCATACACACCCTGTGTCTCAGCTTGCGGCTCGAAGACCGTGTGCGATGGGCAGATCTTGCGTTGCGCTTCTTCGATCGTTCTGAAAATTCCCGCCGCCAGAAACGCGAAAATTGCCGAGCCAAGTCCCGTTACCTTGGCGCTCGGAACCAGCACTGGCCGGCCCAACACATTCGCATAAACCTGATTGAGCACAGGATTGCTCTGCGGAATCCCTCCCCCATTGATGACCCGCTTGGTGGGCGCGCCGTGCTCGCTCATCCGATCGAGAATGATGCGGGTATGAAACGCAGTTCCTTCAATCGCCGCAAACAGCTCGTCCTGCGCGGTGTGCATCAGATTCCAGCCTAGAGTCATCCCCCCTAAATTCGGATTCACCAGTACGGTGCGGTCTCCGTTGTCCCATGTCATCCGCAGCAAGCCCGTCTGCCCGGCGCGATATTGGTTCAAGCCTTTCGTCAACTCTTCGACAGTTGTATTCGCGCGGCGAGCAATGGCGCTGAAAATGTCTCCCGTCGCAGACAATCCTGCCTCGATGCCGGTGAACCGGGGATGCACGCTGCCGGGCACGACTCCGCACACTCCCGGAATCAATTCAGCCTTCGGCGCATAGGCGATAATGCAGGTCGAGGTTCCGACCACGTTCACTACATCTCCTTCTCCTGCTCCCGCGCCGATCGCGTCCCAGTGCGCATCGAAGGCGCCGACGGGAATTGGAATGCCCGCGCGCAACCCGAGCTTCTCCGCCCACTGCGGAGCCAGCGTTCCCGCAATCTGATCAGAGGTCGCGTACTCGCCTTCGAGTTTCCCGCGCACCCCGGCCAGCAGCGGATCTACCTTCGCCAGAAAACTCTCGGGTGGGAGCCCGCCCAGCGCGGCATTCCACATCCACTTGTGCCCCATGGCGCAGACGCTGCGTTTCACCCGCCGGGCATCTTTAATTCCGGCCAACGTGGCTGCCACCATGTCACAGTGCTCGAAAGCGCTCACAAATCTGGCGCGTTTCTCGGGATTGTGCCGCAACCAATGCAGCAACTTCGCGAATCCCCATTCGGACGAGTACACGCCACCGCACCAGGCAATGGCTTCCAGCTTCTCCGCCCGTGCCAAAGCGGTGATCTGCGCAGCTTCCTGCTTCGCCCGGTGGTCACACCACAGGTAATATTCGTCGAGGGGGAGCAATCCTTCGCCTACGGGAATCACGCTGGAGCCTGTCGTGTCGAGCGCGATCGACTGGACTTCATCGCCGGCAATTCCAGCCGATTTCACCGCCGCTCGTGTGGCTTCGGCGAGTGCCCGCATGTGATCTTCGTGGGATTGGGTCGCGAAGTCTGGATCTTCGCGCTTGCGATGGAGCGGATATTCCGCGATCGCGGATGCCAGCAGCCCGCGATCGCTATCGACAATCGAGACCCGAACGCTGAGGGTACCGAAATCTACTCCCGCAACGATGGCCATGAGGGGCGATCTCTCCTTGTGTGCGGTGACCGCGAGCTAACCTGTTGCGCCGGCAACTGGCCGGCTGTCCCGGGGGCGTTTCGCCCTCGACGCCCGCGAGCGAGAGCTTGCTTGAACCCTGGAAGGGCGCCTCGGTGTTTGGGCGACGGGCGAAGGCGCCCACCGGACAGCCGCCCGGGACGGCGGCGCTACTCTAATTTTCCGTGCCAGTGCATCTGCCATCCGAGATACCGGACTGCCGCTTCGTGCACTGCCGCAGCCGTGGTCGAGAAGTTCGCCGCCACGTGATGCTCGAATCCGTTCTCGCAGATGTAATGCAGCAGTTTCTGCAACTCGGCAATCTGCACCACGCCGACTCCGCCAAATGTATTCAGCGAGTCGCTGGTGAACGAGCCTTCGCCCACGTATCCGCGAATCACTCCTGCAGTATCGTCGGTCGAGAAGCGCGCAAAGCTCATCGCCCCGGGCTTCACCCGCCCAACGACCGTGCCGAACGTGTTCTCTTTGCCGACGGTCCCGGCGATGATTTCCTGGAAATCCATGCGCACGTCCTGGAAGAAATGCTTGGGAAGGTTACTGCAATGGAAGCAGACAGCTTTGTTAGGATCCTCCCCGTAATTATTGTTCCAATCGAGGAGCGCACTGGGCGTTTCCGATGCCAGCGCCAGCGCGTGCATGCTCAACGTGCCGCAAACGTCGACTTCACATGCCGCAGGGATCAAATTGTTGCTCATCATGCTCATGATGGTGCATGGAACGACGCCAAAATATTCTTCCATCGAGGTCCAGCACTGCACGGCACTGATCTTGACGTCAGTCTGCTGCATCCAGTCGTCGACGACGTAGCCGAGTTTCGCCATCTTCATCAAGGCTGCATCGGGGACGCCACCGGTGGTGACATATTTGCGAATGTCGGCCAGCTTGCCCTGCACCCCGGCGTGATCATCCTTCAACTTTGCTATGCGGCCAAACACTTCGGACAGATCTAGAGTTTCGGTAGAAATCTTGTGCGCTTCCAGCAACTTCTCGCTGTAGCGGACGGTATTGAATGCGGTTGGCCGCGCCCCAATGCTGCCGACGCGCAGGTTCCGCATGCCGTTGGCCACGCGGCATACCGCCGCAAACCACGCCAGGTCGTTCTGAAAATCTTCGGTGTCGAGGCCGACCGTATGCAGCTTGGTCAGCGAATAAGGAATGCCGTATTGCCTGAGGTTGTTGCACGCCGACATCTTTCCGCAGAAGCTGTCGCGGCGATGCAAGATCGTCATCTTCAAAGCATCGTCGGGCGTAGCCTGCACCAGTACAGGAACCTCGAGTCTCGCCAGCCTTAGCGTGTCGGCAATCGCGCGCTCATCGCCAAAGTTCGGCAGCGAGACGATCACGCCGTCCAGGCGCTCGCGATTTTTCTGAAACAGCGCCGCGCACCGTTTGGCTTCTTCGTGAGTCTCGACGGCACCGTGCTTGCTATCTTCGGGACCGAGCACCACACAATCCATGCCTGCGGTGGCCAAGGCCTGCATGATCTCTTCCCGTCCGGACTTGGCTAACTGATCAGGAAAGAAACCACGGTTCCCGACGATGACGCCCATCGTCATTTTCTTGAGGGACATGAAAACCTTCTTCGACAAAAAATTCAATTAAGAAGTTGAAAAAATCAATTAAGAATTGCCAGCCATTCGCGCCCGTTCCCGGGAGGGCGAAAACCGTAGGCTGAAAAATAAACCCAGAACCAGCAACACCCCGCCCCACCAAATGTTGGCATGCAAGTTGGAGAGCACGACCTGAACCTCCGGCGGATACATCAACTCGTAAATCCCCCTCGCGAAGATCACTGCTCCGTTCACCGCCAGGGACAGGCCGATGAAAAACCAAATCGACAATGATCCGCCAGCTTTCATCGTTTCCCCCTACCAGAAAATGATTTGCAAAACTATGAACCCAATCGCCACAACCGTTCCCCAGAAGGCCGGCGTATGGAAGATCGATACTTTTTCTTCCTGCGGAATCGGCGTTAGACCGTAGACCAAGTCCGCCAGCTCAGAGTCCGGCTTGGGCTTGCTCACGAGGCTCACGACCACGGTCACGATCACGCAGATCAGCCAGCACCACAGGGCGCGAAACATGTTCTGCGCCTGATCCTGCGCTTGCGAGGACAGAGCGACATACCTCACCGCGGTGGGGTCAACTTTCACCCAGACATACATACCGACGGAAGACAGGGTCCCGGCTAAAAGTCCCCAGAAGCCACCCGCCGGGGTCGCCCGTTTCCACAGCATTCCGAGAATCACGGTGCCAAACAGTGGAGCGATGAAGAAGCTGAACAGCGCCTGCACGTAGTCCATGATGCTTTGAGCGTTCATCACCAGGTATGCCGTGCCGATGCTGATGATCACGCCGACAATTGTGCACCAGCGGCCCATCTTGACCTTTGACTCGTCGGAGGCATTCTTGTTGATCAGGGCACCGTAGATGTCATACGTCCAAACCGTGGTGAACGCGCTGACGTTGCCCGCCATTCCAGACATGAATCCGGCGATCAACGCGGTAATGCCGAGGCCAAGAAGGCCCGGTCCGCAGTAGCGTGCCAACATCAGCGGCAAGACTTCGTCGTAACCGTGGAGGCCCTGCGCCTGTCCAGCTTTTGACCATGCAAGGTCGGCAGGCACGAGCCGCAGCAGATTGCCAGTGTGGGGATCACGCAGCAGCGCCAGGCCGAGCAGGCCGGGAAGGATCACGATGAAGGGAACCATCATCTTGAAGGCAGCACCGATGATGGGGGCAAGCTTGGCGGAGCGCAGATCTTTCGCGGCCAGAACGCGTTGCACGACGAGAAAATCCGTGGTCCAGTAGCCCATCGAGATCACCGCACCGAGACCGAAAACAATGCCCACCCAGTTGATCCCCATTGGATTATCAGAAAAAGTGCCCAAAGTTGACCACGCATGCGTATAGGCGCCAGGGTTGGCTACGTGTTGTTCGGTAAGATTTTCGAGAATCTTTGCCTTCAGCCCGCTCCAGCCTCCGGCTTCCACCAACCCCAGGATCGGTATCAGCAATGCTCCCGCCCAGATCAAGAAGAACTGGAGGACTTCATTGAAGATCGCGGAGCGCAATCCCCCAAGAGCGACGTAGATTGCAACCGTGATGGAGGAAACCAAAATGCTGAAATTAAGGTCCCACCCCAGCACCACACGCATG
>CAZILJ010000898.1:0-1840 GCA_964539915.1 uncultured Acidobacteriaceae bacterium
TAGGTAGCGTCGCTGTTCCAGTTAGATTCTTGACGGAAATGGACAAAAACTCGCAAGCCGTAATCGGTAAGGTCCGCTGGCTTAAGCAACTGGCCGCAGATATATACGGGAACCTAGCAGGTAGGGCTCAGCAGGAAGGAATGCTGGCGAAAGCACGAGAAGGATTCTTGCGCTCGCTGAATATACGTAAAGAGGTTGGTGATAAGGAGGGCATGACGATCGATCTCAGAAACCTTGGTAAACTTTCTCGTGTTGAAGGTGATTTGGCTACAGCCTGTTCATATTGGCGCGAATGTGTCGAGATCTTTCGTGAGCTCGAGCGACGCGACGTTGGCACGCTACATGTGCGGTCTTGGACGGACGCAATTAAGGAAATGATGGAGGGAATGCGTGCATCCGGTTGTACTGATGACGCGAACCGCGAAGTGTAGGGACCGATGGATTGGTCTATGCGGTGGAAAGCGGGTTTGTTCCCTCGCTCACCATGTTGACGTACTTGGAATATGCGAAGAGGCGGTCGCGGTGTTTTCCCGAGACTTCCTTGACAATTCCCGCGCGTACAAGATGGTTCAGCGAACTGGTAACGGTTGGAACCGTAAGCTCCAGGGCTTTTGCGGCTGTTCGAATGCAAACCTAGGGACTGGTTTGTATGAATTCATGAAGTCGCAACGCAGAGGGAGCGGCCCTTCCCAATTTCTGGGAAAAGGGGCTACTTATAGCTAGCGACCGAAGCAGCTTCCGGATGGGTGCAAAAAGCATTTGGAGAACTCAAACTCGATCGTCTTGCCGCAATCGTCCATCCCGAAAGCTACGCTTCAATTAGGGTACTGCAGAAACTGGGCTTTCTGGAGGCTAGACGGGATGTAATTATGGGCAATGAGCTCTATTGTCTGTGGTCTCACGCCGGACACAGCGAGAAATCCGATCCCTTATGATTGGCGCTCACCATTGATATAGTCACGGTTACCGTTCCCCGTACCCCTCCTGCTACTTAGCCAGAAGTCCGTGGTTGTGGTTGTAGCTGATCACACGCGTGACCTTCCACACGCCATCCTTGTTCTGCCACAGCATGACAAACTTGGCGTCTCCCACATTCTCTGCATTCTCAGGGTGGTGAAAACGATGAATCCCGATCTCGACGGCTCCATATCCCTTCAGCGGGTACACTTCCAGCGTGCCCGATAGCAGTTCCCGCTGCACCTTTCCGCAAATGTTCTGCTTGATGGCAGCCAGGAAGGGCTCCTTTCCCACGGACAGCCCTGTTTGGTCGTGATAAAACTCCAGGTCATCCGACACCATCGTGCCCAGTGTCGTCAGATCGCAGTGGTTGTACGCGTCAAAGAGCTTGGTGTCTAAGGACTGTATCGTTGTGAATAGAGGATCGGGCTGCGCGGCAGATTGCGCGTCTGTGCGCACGACACAAAGGGACAACAGAACCAGCAGGGAAAAGAAAAGCAGTCTTTTCATGGGAAAGAAAACTCCTTCAGTCGGATTCACGCTAGGTTGATACGTGCCGCAGGCTACCTTTGTTCCGTAGAGCGAATTGTCGTTCCGTAATTGTGAGGGACTTCGAGACCGAGCCGATCCCAGGGCAAGTCAGAAGCTCTCGTCAACTGTTGTTAGCAGGCGTTGAACGAAGCCGCTTTGCGGCAGAAAAACCGTAGGGTGTTCAGACGCATAAAGTGGGTCATCACGCTGAGGAGGCGTTATGATGAACCCAACTTCGACAGCGCATGCTGGAAGAACTCCAGCGGCGAAACTACTCTTCTAGAAACCATTCGATTGTACCTCCGGCACGTCGCCCAGTTCGCTCAATATTTTCATCGCTCGCCCGATCAAC
>CAZILJ010000899.1:0-2183 GCA_964539915.1 uncultured Acidobacteriaceae bacterium
ACTGACGTTGGTGAGTTTCATTGTCTTAATGTGCTATGGCGGCGGTTTCGGTACCATGCCCGCCTTCACCGCCGACTACTTTGGATCCAAGAACGTCGGTCCCATCTACGGGCTGATGTTGACTGCGTGGGGCTTTGCCAGCGCATTTGGCCCACTGCTCATCGCGCATATGAGGCAAGCCAGCGGCAGCTATCATACTGCTCTCCACGTGATTGCTGCGATCATGCTGGTGTCTATCGTGATTCCGCTTATCCTCGCGCCGCCTGGTAGAGGCATGTCCCGAGAGCCATTGCGTCAAGTTAAGCAAGGGGATCGCACACACGCCTAGAATTTGTATCCTGGGCCGGTTTGGTTGACGCGCAACGATGTTCTGTTGGCTTGGCTGGCGCTTCCTGCACTGGCGTGGTTCGTTTACTGTGGGAGCGACGCGAGTGGGCTCGAGTAGGCTTGGTGACGCATGGACTCCTGGGTTTTGCTGGGTTAAATTAGCTCACTACCTTGGTGCCTCACCATCAGGTCATGCCGTTGCGCTGTGCGGTGACGATTTTTGGGGAGGCGATTGCTTCTGCGGCATTGCTTGCTTACGTTTTGTCTCGCGATTCTTTCGCGCCGCCGCACCGGGATTTCGACCACCGCTAAACCGCTGATTTCTGGCGCTCCCTCTGGATTGTTCCCACTTCCCTCCTAACCGCATCCAGTGGCCCTGGTTTATCCTGCTCTTCTGCCTAGCTGGCTCGTCAACCACTGATGCCGGCTATCAATCCGGCTTCGCGAATGCTCAGCCATCTTGGCAAAATCGGTCTGACCATGACACCTTCCGGTTCCGGACCGAACTCAGCAGAAAACCCTTCAAGAAGTTGGTGTTCGCCCGCTACTGCAGGGCCTCAGTCGGTGGATCGTTGGCTCTAGCACGTTGGCGATCATCCTATTAAATCGGATTCATATTTAGCGGGTTGGCGTTGAGACGAATGACTAAATGCCCCAAGTGCGATGGCTTCACAGAACGGGTCAATTTTGCCAGCCCCGGTGAATACCTGGACACCGTGCGCCAACTTGTTGAGGTCGTGAATCAGGGATGGTTCTTGTTGGTTTTTGCTTCATGTCCTTTACAGGACATGTTCAACACTCCTATCCCAGGAGACTGCATCTTTCGCCATTTTCAGTGCACCACCTGCGGGCGTGGATTCCAACTCTTCGCCGATACTTTTCACGGCATAGCGAATTGGACACCCTGGAGACGAACAGCCGACCAATTGAGACGCTGCCCGGTGCCCTCGCGACAACCGTTGCAGACTTCGATTTCTCAGAATTGCGCATCCACCCTACACTCCATTCGGATTGCAGGATAAAATCCCTTCATGCGAAATCTCAGACATCGAATCTCAGTCACGCTTTGCCTCGTCTTTCTCGCTTTCTACTGCAGCGCTCAAGAGTCCGCAACACTGCAAATCACTGGAGAAGTTGAGAAGTTGGAGCTGACGAGAGCCGATCTCGCGAAGATGCCGCGCCTTGCCATTGATGTTCACAACCCTCACAGCGGAGAGGCGGAGCACTACGAGGGTGTCAGACTGTCCGATCTCTTGAGTAAGGCCGGAGCACCGCTGGGGGAAAAACTGCGCGGGAAGGCGCTTGCTACCTACGTGCTCGCGCGGGCAGCAGACGGATACAGCGTCGTCTACTCGCTCGCTGAGCTAGACCCCGCGATGAACGGGAACACAATCATTCTGGCTGACACTCTGAACGGTAAACCACTCGATCAGAAGGAAGGGCCGTTCAAGGTGGTAGTGCCGGGGGAAAAGCGAGCGGCAAGGTGGGCACGAATGGTGGTTGGAGTTGAAGTGCTAAACGCGATCAATCCCGCTCGATCTTCGCTTCGGTAGACAGCCAGAGTCATCTCAAAATCGTTTCGCGGCGCGGTGTAGGAATTTCAGGGAGAGAATCAAGAACCAGAAAGATACTCAAGACGAAGTCATAGGAAAGGATCGGAATTCTTGTCATGCTCTGCGCCTGTTGGCAAGCGTATGGTCAGACGACCGTGACTCCTGATCGGAACATAGCGCCGCTTGATCAGTATCTGATGAACGAAATGCTGAAATCGCCTTAGCACGGAGCGCAAGCACCTGACTCCAAATTCACACGATGCTGAGGTTTTCAGATGTTTTCGTTCTCGGACCGCACCGGTA
>CAZILJ010000900.1:0-6658 GCA_964539915.1 uncultured Acidobacteriaceae bacterium
GGTACAAACCGGAAGGCGATCTGCAAACCAATAACCTGGTTCCGCAATTCACCGATTTTGTTTTCGGAGGAATTCTCGCCTAGACGAAACTTGAGGGAAATGAGGATGACTGTCACCGGATCGCATGCCAAAAATCCTGCGGAAGGCTGGGACGTTTGCGTCGCAGCGAAGGCGGACCAAGGCGAGACCATCGCCCGCGCACAGATCCTCGTCAATGGTTTCAGTGCATACGATGAGAGCTTCAATCCTCCGATCAGCAACTGGCAACAACAACTCAAACAGCAAGGTCAATACCCGGGGAGCAATGCCGTGCAGGTGATCGCGACCAGCGACCAAGGTGAAGACACGGAATTCGAGGAGTTGTGGAGTTGAGTAGCGTGAGCACGTGAAGCCCTTCGGGGCTCATCGGGAGACGATTTCTGACTCAGGCAAAAGCCGCTTTCTTCCATGCGAATGAACTCGAGGCGCAACTCGCCCGAAGCGGCAAGTTGTACCGCGAGTTTCTGCGCGTGCCTGCCATGAGCGCAGGTCTCTACGTGCTCGCAGCGGGAGCGACCGACCCGCAACGCCCGCATCATGAAGATGAGATGTACTACGTGCTGCGCGGAAAGGCGCGCTTCAAGGCTGGAGACGAGGATCGTGAAATTTCCGCCGGAACCGTGCTGTTTGTCACCGCAGAGGTTGAGCATCGGTTCCACGACATTGCCGAAGAACTCGCAGTCCTGGTCTTGTTCGCACCCGCGGAAACATAGCGTTATTTTTCACCGTCTATGGATTACCCGATCGTTCCAATGCTGCCTGACCTTTGGCCCGCGGTTCGCGAGATCTACCGCGAAGGCATCATTACGGGAAACGCCACGTTTGAAACCGAGCTTCCGGACTGGGAGAAATGGGACAGCAGTCACCGAAATCAGTGTCGCCTGATCGCTCTGGAACCAAGGAATGAAACCGCTGCGGAAGTCCTGATTCCGCTCGCCGGAGCCCGCGTGCTGGGCTGGGCTGCGCTTAGCACGGTCTCAAGCCGTCTGGTGTATGCAGGCGTGGCGGAAATTTCAGTCTACGTCGCTTCATCCGCGCGCGGATGCGGTGTGGGCAAAGCCTTGCTGCAGGCCCTCGTGCAAGAGTCGGAGGCGAACGGAATCTGGACACTGCAAGCGGGAATCTTTCCGGAAAACGCTGCGAGCATTTCGTTGCACAAGTCTTGCGGGTTCAGGGAAGTCGGCGTCAGACGACGGATTGGCCAACTCGGCGGCCGGTGGAGAGATGTACTCTTGCTGGAACGTCGCAGCGCAACAGCAGGCGTATAGCGGAATTCGGCGCGCATCATTTGTGCGCCGGAATCCAGTAAACCTCTTCCTTCACGGCGCCTTTGTCGGTGAATCCGCGGCGCTTCAGGATTGCTTTGCTGTGCTCGATCATCTCCGGATGCCCGCATAGATAAGCCATCGTGTTGCTCGCATCCAGCTCCCAATGATCCGCATACTTGCGAAGGATGTCGTCCGCGCGGCCGATCTCCCCGGACCAGTCTTCGTGATCCCACGGTCGACTCAACGTCGGCACATATTTGAACCACGGCAATTCCCGGTCAAACCGGCTCAGTTCGTCGAGGTATCCGAACTCCCACGGTCGACTCGCGCCATTCAGCAGGAAAAGTTTATGCCTGCCGTCGAATCGGCCTTCCTTCCAGTCTTTGTACAGTGTGCGCACGTAGCTCACAAATGGAGCCACACCAGTTACCGTTGAAATCAGGAGGTGATTGGTCCGCCCATTTTCCGTGTCGAGCGAAAACTTTCCCTTAGGGATTTTGCGCATCAGCAACTGATCGCCGGGCTGTAACTTGTGCAGCAGCGGAGTGAGTGCACCTTCCGGCACGAGTTCAAAGAAGAACTCCACTTCATTCTCCGAAGGCGACGACACGATCGAGTAAGGGCGTTCGATGCGCTTTCCATTTGCTTCGATTCCCAGGGTCGCGTATTGGCCCGGCACAAAATTGAATTCTCCTCCGCTGCGAATGCGGAACATCCACAGGTCGGGAGCGAAATCGACGCGCTCGGTCACCTGCGCACGGAAAAACTTTTCTTCGGGAATCGTCATTTTCACCTAGTCGATGGCTCAGACCGAACGGTCGTACGGTCAGAGATGGCGATATCGTAGCGGGAATGAGTCATTTTGTGAAGGTCCAAGCCGCCAAACTCTAGCGGAATCAAAGCGATTTCTCTTCCGAAATGGAAAATGTGGCTGGGGCTAGTCGAGACCTCTGTTCAGAGTCAGCCCTGCCCGCCCCGTGCAGCAGCAGGGCTGACCGAATTCAACCGTGCTTATTTACCCACCACGAGGGCCACGAAACTGTCCGGAAGAATCGGAGGCCGTGGACGCGGATTGTCAGCCGTCGCGGCGGGACGCGGACCAAACTGCGCCGTCACCACGAACACGTTGTGCGTTTTGGAATCGAGAGCCAGCGTTCGCGCTCCCTTTTGGGTGGTCACGTTTTCGGCCACGCTGAACTTGTCCGGCGATTCCTGTTTCACAACAGTGAGCACACCGTCGCCTCCGCAAGAAGCGAAAGCGAGCCCGGTTCCGTCGTCGAATGCAGTCGCGTCGACTCCCTCGCCGATCGGCGGCGTGGCGAGAACCTTGCCGCTATCGGCGTCGACCACTGCCATCATCTTGTTGTCGCAGCCCACAAACAGGCGGCGATGCTTGCGGTCGATCGAGAGCCCGCTGGGCTCGGTGCAGGGCGCAAGAGGCCACTTCGCTTTGACTTCCAGCTTGCTTGGATCAATCGCGTCGAGTTCGCTCTTGTCTTCGATGTTGACGAAAATCTCTCCCTTGGCATCGCTGGCCGCGAACTCCGGCTTGCCGCCCAGCTTGATCGTTCCGAGCACGTTCCCGTTCGTGGCATCGATTGCGGTCGAATCCTGGCTGCGGCCGTTGAAGGTGAAGACCCGTTTGGTCGCGGGGTCGTAGAGAATGGCGTCGGGATTCTCGCCCACCTTCACTTTGCTGCTCGTGGCCAGCGTCTTAATGTCGAAAATGCTGACCGTGCCTTCGCGCCCATTGCTGACAAACCCGCGTCCGAGTTCCGGCGCCAGCGCGATGCCGTGCACGCCCGGAGTATCTGCAATGTCACCCACGCTCTTGCCTGAATCTGCGTCGAGGACCATGACGTGGGTGCCGCGAGAAATGTAAACGCGGCGTGCCTCAGCGTCGGTGGTCAGATAATCCCAACCTCCATCGCCGCCCACCTTGTAAGTCTTGACTACGTGGTATCCCGGACCAGCCGCGGCCAACGCCACTGCCGCCAGGGACCCACTGATTACGGATACCAACCACTTCGACTTCGTAAGCATCCATCCTCCTGTGTAACTCTAGGGAATCATGGATGCCACGTTCCGGGGCCCCTTCCCAGGTTCGTGGATCCATGTTTGTGCATCGAACCCCGTAGGATTCGAACCGAAGTAACTTTACCTTATTTCGGCGGTGATCCTAGACTCTTCTTTATATGGAAGTATCGCAGTCACGTTTCTCAGGACAGGGCAGGGCCCTTGCCACTTCTCCGGTCATCGATCCGCGCCTGCAACCGACGCCGGACTACGGCACGCTCGGCCCAGGCTCTGACATCGCCGTGAACCAAGCCGGATCGACGCCCGACGCGGTTCGGCGTCCCGCGAACCAGAAACGCTTTGGCGCAATTTTTGCCGCGGCGATCGGCATGCTCGCGGCCATTCTGTCAGCGAATATTGGCAGCGCTCGGGGATCCTGGTCAAGATTCCAGAATTCTTTCTCCACGCCCGAGAACGCGCCCACTTCCGCGAACGATACTCGCCAACTCGATCGCATGAGACCGCAGAAGCAAGCTGAGGCTTTGCTTGAACTTGCCGTCGGGAATAGAGAAGGTGCGGTAGATCAGATTTCGTCCCGGGTTGATCGCTGGCATGGCCAGGTGAAGTGGACTCCGCAGATTGCGAGCCTGACGACGGTCGCTCTGAACTCCAGCGATATGCGCGTGCGGGAGTCCGGTATCGAAGTAGAACTCGCGGCTTACGGGCTGGCGAAGGATTCTGCGAGTCTTGAATATTTGCTTAACATCGCCGCGTCTCCCGATCATGCGCGAAAAATTTGGGCGTTGTGGGCGCTTGGCCTGATGGCGAACCGCGGCATTGAAACAAACCGCGTCGTGGATGTGTTAGCGGCTCATCTGAAGGATACGGACGACGACTCGCGACGCTGGGCCGTCGAAGGCCTCGCTTTGGCCGGTTCCAAGGAGACCATCGAGCCTCTTTTGAGGACGATGCACGACGATCCTTCCGCCAATGTGCGCGAGAGGGCAGCGTGCAGTCTCGCGGAGTCCGGCATGTTTACGCACCAGCAGCGCATGAGTGCCGTCCCGAAATTGTTGAATTACAGCGATGATGCCTCGCTCGATGCCCAGACGCAGGGTTGGGCTTTCCAGGCGCTGAGCGACATCACTCACCAGCACCTTGGCAGAGACTCCAATGCGTGGAGAAGTTGGTACGACTCCGCGAAGACCGACTGAATGAATCATCGGATAATTGTTGTAATGAAAGTACCCGAGTTGCAGAGAGATTGTTTCAGACTGAAGTCAATTCTTGGTTCCTTCCCGATGTGTAGAGTCCAGCATTGAACGAGTTCCGAGCCGAGGCCTCATGGAAAAACTGAATGTAGTTGTTGCTCTCACCACCCGAGAGAACGATTACCAGGCAGAACAGGCTGTGGTCGCAGCCGAGATCGCCGCCCGGCTTGGCATCAAGATCCAGATCATCTATG
This sequence comes from uncultured Acidobacteriaceae bacterium, assembly GCA_964539915.1. Taxonomy (GTDB): domain Bacteria; phylum Acidobacteriota; class Terriglobia; order Terriglobales; family Acidobacteriaceae; genus Sulfotelmatobacter. Next base: position 4,789 of record CAZILJ010000900.1, read on the forward strand.
CCGACAACGATGCGGTGAATCAGACTCAACAACTCATCAAGCTGATTCAGGATCCCACGCAAAGGCCCAGCGCTATTCTGGTCGAACCTGTAGGGACCGGAATGCCGCAGGTCGCAAAAGCGGCAGTCGGCGCCGGTATTGGTTGGGGCATCATCAACAGCAATCCCGAATATATCGCCGAGCTTCGTCAGGGCGATGCCGCTCCGGTATTCTCGGTCAGCACCGATCAGTCCGAAGTTGGCAGAATCCAAGGTAAGCAGCTTGGTCTGCTCGTTGGCGAAGGGAATGTTCTCTATATCGAAGGCCCTTTCAACAGCACGGCAACGCAACTCCGAACCAAGGGAATGCTCTCCACCAAGCCGGCCGCAGTCGAGTTGAAAATATTGAAAGGCGACTGGACCGAGCGCAGTGCGCATCATGCCGTAAAGTCATGGCTATCGCTCGGATCGTCGCGGCAGCTTGAGATTCGGGCAGTGATCTGCCAGAACGATGCCATGGCCATCGGCGCCCGCAAGGCCTTCGTCGATCTGACGGATAAGGATCGCGAGCGCTGGTTGAGTATTCCGTTCACGGGTTGCGATGGCGTCACTAAGACGGGCCAGGATTGGGTGCGTCGCGGGCTATTGAAGGCTACGATCATCACAGCCCCTGCTGCGGGAGTCGCTCTTGAGATTCTCGCGAGAGCTTACACCAGCGGTGCCATGCCTGCCGACCGAACCTTGATTCCGCCGCGCTCTTTTCCCGCGATTGAAGAATTGCGAGGGAAGAGTCTGAAGGCGAGTGGTTAGACTAGCCTAGACTTAGACTACTTAGACTAGTGATGAGTGGCGAGTAGCGGCAGCCGATTGGCCGCCCCACACTCACCACTGTCCCACACAGCTTTCACCCAGCCATCTCAATCCGCCATCTTCGCGACGTGCACGTCAAAACCTGTCTTCGGCAGCAGGGATGTCAGAGAGAATGCCTTGAATCCATCGCCGGTGACTTCGGTATGACGGTAGATTCCTGGTTCGCTCTCGATCATCTCCCGGCGTCCTTCCATGTCTCCCAGGAAAGCCTGCGCCCGGCCCAGGGTTACCTCAACGTCTTTCGCGCGCGTGACGACCGCCTCTGAGGCATACGAGCGCACCAGTTTCGGCCAGTACTTTTCGAGCAGATCGGTGCTGGCGAAAATGTCAGCCCAGATGAGGCGGCCGTTCACGGCCACGACAACGCCAACGGCATTCCGATCGCGCAGCTGACGAATCAGGCTCTGATAGTTTTGTTCGATCGGCATGGCCACCGCGTCCACTTGTTTTCGGACCTCGCTGTTCTCATTCACCTTTGCGTACGAGGAAGTATTCGCAATGTCTGCGGCGGCGGCGGGCGCGGCAGCCTGCACCTCGACCGTTTCGAGCGCCTGTTGCTGTTTGCGTACCTCCGCCCAAACCTGGCTCTGGTCCTTGTCAGCCATGGCCCTGGCGCGGACTGACGGTTGCGCCATCATCGCCATCGGAAGATGTGCCGCTCCATGCGCAGGCCCACCCACCGCGCCACCGTACATGGCTTCTGACGCCCCGAAATTCTGGCTGGTCGCGACCCACCGCCCCGGCTCCACGCAGAATACGCTCAGGTCCACAGGATCGCTCTCCGGTGGAACGATGCGGTCTTTGCCGATCACTCGATCCTGCTTGCCTCCGGTGACGATTTCACCCGCCAGCAGTAGCAAAGGCCGCTTGGAATTGTTGACCAGCACCAGGCGGTTTACCTGGGCTCCATCGTGTCGAATGGCCGGCAGCGTATTCCGCCGAATCAGCCCTTGCACGTTGCCTGCTTCCGTCACGACCACTTCTCCAGACCGCAGACCTTCATCCAGCGTCAGGAATTCGCC
>CAZILJ010000901.1:0-3762 GCA_964539915.1 uncultured Acidobacteriaceae bacterium
GCAATACCGCGGAACAGGTAGGCGCGTCCGCGCGGCTCTGCGGCTTGAGCCACGGCGCGGGGCAGCGTTCTGGGAGCCGTATGGGCATCGAGTTTCGCCTGTACCGCAGCATGTGCGACCGGCAACTCGTTAGGCGGCGTAGGCGGCCGCGCCGACTTGCCTGGGTCTTCTAAGGAGGCTGTAACGCCAGAATCAAAGACCGACAGTCCGCCGCATCCGCTGAGGAATGCCGCGATAAGGACGATTGCGAGGCGCGCTGCCTGCACCATGCGCGTGTGACCTTGCAGCAAGAAGAGCAAGTGAGAAAAGGACCCCCGACAATCACCAGGGCAGTAGCGTAGTCCACTCTAGCACTCGGCGGGATTATCGACCACTCCGAAGAGAGGAAGGCGTCCCAGGCGGGTCTATCGCGTAGGAGACAAGGCCACCCGGCTCTGGCCCAAAACGCAAAGGGATAGACCCGCTGGAATCCGGTGCGGGGGCCGTCAGCGCAAATCAGCGCCGAACGCGAGTTTGGTGCCAGTGTATGACCGAATCACCTTCTTCGGCATTTCCGCCTTGAGCATCTCGTAAAATGGTTCGCCCGTGCAATGCATCGGGATGATGTAGTCGACGTCGAGTTCGACCAGTTCCTTGAGGGTCTGGCGGAGATAGTCCTCTTTGTGCGGCGCCAAATGGAAACCTCCAAGGACCGCGTGGACCTTTCGCACGCCCGACACATCCATCGCTCGCTTGACCGAGTTCACCACCCCGCGATGCCCGCACGAGGTCGTGACCACAAGTCCGCGTCCCTTGACGTTGACGCAGGTCGAAATCTCGTGGTCGAACTCGTCCGGAGCCCAATCTATCGGGCGGCGGTCCGCCGGCATCTTGTCAGGGAAACAGCCAAGACCGTTGTCGATCCCAACCTTCATCCGGGTTGGCGATAGCACCCGTTCGAACGTCGCCCGCTCTATGTGGCCTGTTGCGAAGGCATGGTCGGCGATCACTGCCGGTCCTTCGGCGGTAATGACCGACAGATCCGCCTCCGCGATTGCCTTGCGATCGAGTGCACCGAAATTGAGCGGCGTCGGCCCGACAGTGAACTGACGTGAACAGAAGCATTCCTCGCCGCCGATATACAGCGGCAGCTTCGGCTTGCGCTGTTCCTGCGTCGCACTGAGGAATCCAACCATGCCGCCGAAGTGATCGTAATGGCCATGGCTTAACACTACCGCGTCGAGCTTGGCTGGGTCGATGCCGAGGATGTCGAGGTTGTTAAGCAGTGTCGGTGCGGAATAGCCGAAATCGATCAGAACGTTTCGCGTCTCGTTCCCGCGCCGGGTCTCAAGGTGCATCGAAAGTCCGAACTCGCTCATCAACACTTTTCCCGGCGGCTTGTCGGACAGGGGAAATCCGGTCCTTTCAACCTCCACGTCGCCGATCTTGCCGCTTGGGCTGAGGGCAAAATGGTAGTTGTCGACCACCACCCGAATGGCGGCGCGATCGAGCTCCGGCACGCTGCCCGAGATCGTCTGCGCCCGCGCCGGCTTAGCGTCGCCTAAAAGCGCGGTAATTAGGCTGCTGAAGACCACCGAGCCGCCACTGCAAAGCATGTCGCGCCGGCCAATGCCATTTTCATAAGAGCCCCGTGACATGGTTTTTCCTCCTGTTGCCAGAAGCTCTTGGTGGTGGCGAAAATAGCAGGGAAGGGCTTCCCGTGCATCTCGTGGGCGACCGGGCCAATGTCCGAGTCGGGTTATGCGCGACAAGGGTCGAACCGGCAGCAGGTCGAGCTATGTCCGCTCTGCTCCGATTGCTACCGAAATGGTGAGACGCTGAAACCCACGCGAAGGGCCAGAAGTAGACGCGCTCGGTCGCTGACCACTGCCGTAAAACTTACGTTCTCGCGATCCTCCACGCCCGTTCTACAACGGGCGGATCGAATAGATCACTTCACCCTTGAACTTGCCCGCATTCGGCACCCACGGGAAGTAGATCACCCATTGGAGATCCACCCGTGCGCCGACTTCTTTCAGACCGGCAAACTCCTTGACGAGCTTCCCGGTCATATTCACCACGTCGAGGACACCCTGAGGGCCGATGACCAGCGCCTGTGGAACCCATTCCATCCCCTCCAGAGAACTCAGGAACACGCGGTAGAACTCGGCGGCCTGCCCATGGCCTTCCCAGCGCTCCCCACTGGGGACCAACTCCATCACGCAATCATCAGTGAAGACGCTGAGCATGGCCTGCATCTGCGTCTTGAATTCATTCTCCGTGAATGGTTTGAACAACACCTCTTCGGCGTGAACGTGGGTCAGCCAAGCTCGCCGGACGGCATCGTAGCTCTCTGACGTGACTCCCCAAGTGATGGGTTGGCCTTTAAAGCGAGAGTCGCTGAGCAACTGTGCAACTGGATCTGCGTCCATTCTGGTCCTTTCCGTAGGAGCCCTGCCGGGGAGGTCTTGGTGCGGTACGACCGTCGAAGTCTAGCCCGCTCCTATCGTGCTTGACACAGGGAGCCAGACAGCGGCCTCGACTCCACCACAACGTCTGCTTGCCCTGGGCGCGCCGGAGGCGAGCGGCTTCACAGGCGTCCGTGTGGCATGTTCGGCACCCGTCGCGGTATCAGTTTGAGAGCGCGATCCGCACGAGCTCGTCGTACACGGCCTCCTGTTTCGCCATCGGCAGCGGCTTGTCGGACAGTGCATAGCCGACAAACGCCCAATAAAGGATTTGGGCGCGAGCCTGTGCGATGGGCTCGGCGAGGCCGGACGCTTTGAGACGACCCTCAATATAGTCCATGCGCCGCCGGTCGATTGCCTGCACGGCAGTTCGCGCCCCGGCATCGAAAGTCGCCCAGCTCCGCACCGCTTTCTCCAGCGTCAAGCGACTGGAGAATGTGCGGCGCAACAAAAGCAGCAACGGATTCTCGTGCTCTGCGGCTGCCTCGAGATCGGCAATGACCCGCTCGGCCGAAACCTCTCGCCAATGGGCCAGGATCGCGTTGCGGAACGCGGCGATATCGGCGAAGTGCCAGTAGAAGCTGCCGCGCGACACTCCCATGCTTTTCGCCAGCGACTCGGCCTTCAGTGCGCCGGCACCCTTCGCGGCCAGCGCCTTGAGGCCCCGGTCGAGCCAGTCTTGGGCTGAGAGTTGATCGGACATGACGTCGCAACCATACAGTCGTGTATTGACAGGCGCTAGCTGCGAGCGTAGCGCCATACGCAACTGTATGGTGACTCCCATGCGCGACATCCTCCTGCAATGTTCGGGGCTGCTGGCCATCGCGGCCGCGCTAACCCATGGCGTGCTCACGGAAACCAAAGTATTCCCGCAGGTCACGATCGAGCCTCAGCGGCTGCGGACGCTATTTCGCCTGGTCTGGCAGATCCCGACGGTCGCTTGGATCGCCTGCGGTGTGCTCTTGATCGCGGCACCTTCGATGGCGTCGGAGTCAGCCCGGCACTGGATGATCGTGACGTTCGCCTGCGTGTTTGCCTTTTGCGCGTTCGGCAATGCTTGGGGCACGCGAGGAAAGCATTTCGGATGGATGCTGCTCGTCGCCGTTGCAGTGCTCGCAGTCGCCGGTTACTAGGCTCATGATCCGGAAAAAGGAGACAAGCCTGCGGCTCGTTCGGCAGAGGGTCTAGCGCATTGCAGATGACCGCTCCGGGTCATCTTCGACGCTTTGAGAGCGCGTCGGCTACTTCAGCAGTTCCCCCAAAAGCTTACCTTCGCTTGCGTCGCAATATCTGACGCGGCGGGCCAGTTCCGGAC
>CAZILJ010000902.1:0-9833 GCA_964539915.1 uncultured Acidobacteriaceae bacterium
CCTGTTCGACCGAACCGGCGAACTGCAGGCGGCGCAATGCTGAATCGGCATCGGCCGCAGTGACTTTGCCGAGTTCGACGGCTTGGTCGAGGTTGGCGCGAATTTCGGTCTCTGCCTTGCGCAGAGCGCCGGGCAGCAAGTCTTCAAGAATGGTGCGATAACCGCCGAGCGCGGCAGCGTGGGCGATGCCGCGACCCATGATGCCGGCGCCGATTACGGCAATCGTTTGGACCTCGCCCACCTACTTCTCCACCTTTTCGAGATCGGCGATGGCTGAGTTGACGGCGGTCACCGTCGTGCGCAACGACTCTGCCAGCCGCTTGCGCTCGTCGGAGCTCATGCCGGGAATGTAAATGCAAATGCGGCGCAAGGTCGCCGTGATGTCTTCCACGTAGTTCATCGCTCGGATCAGTTCACCTGTCACTACCGCCATGAGAGCTCCTCTTCATATTCAAAACATGTTATCGAAGGCATGCTAGTTCCGACGTGCCGGGTAGATCGAGCCGCAATCACCCGACGACACAGTTTGGCGGTGCAAATCGCACCTAGTCTTGCCGAACCTCTATTCTGGACGTGTGCGCGAATTTAGTAAAGGCGCTCACGCATCGCTGCACACTTGTTACCGATGCAGCCTGGGGAAAGGCTTCAAAGCGCACCTCGGGGCTAACCCTTTAGTGGTGTCACAAATACTTATCGCAGCGCGGGAAGCGCTGCGCCACTCAAGATCATTTTCTGCAATCTGAGTCGCCTTCGAGAGCCCGGTCCGGTGGTTAGGCTCTATAAAAGCCGAGGGACCGTCATGGATTGGAGCCGGGACCGATGTAATCGAGGACGAAGCGGACTCGTTGTTCGACGGGCACTCGCGGGATCTCGACAACGTCGTAGGCGTTTTCGGCGTAGGTCGCGAGCACTGCGTGATAGGTTCGCACCGCCTCTTCGAAGTCTTGCTTACGCTCGCGGTCCTGCTGGAAGATCTCGGGCCAGGGCGGTGCGATGAAGACGGTCCGGTTATAGCGGAAGGTCTCAGCCGCCTTCTGCATGTGCGGCGGAACGGGTTGACCCAACCAACGGAGGTATCCCAGTACGTCGGGCACGCCGCGGTCGAAAAAGACGAGCCCAGCGCCCTGCTGTGCTGTGTGGTACGAGCGAATCTCCCAACACAGCATCAGTTCGGCGAACAGGATACGGTCGTCCCAAGGGAGGGCGCGGCCTCCGATTGTCATCTGATCTTGAATTATTTGTCTTCCCGCTTCGAGCGACCGGGCATGACCGCGGAGGTGTAACGCATCGATCAGCGAACTTTTTCCGGAGCCGGGCCCACCGGTCAGGGCGAAGAAGCGCGCTGCATTGTCGGATTCTTGCATGGTCATACACTTTACATCTCTTCCCTTGCGATGACCTTGAAATGCGATCCTTTGTTCACAATGAGTTAGGCCAGCAGGCATATAATCGCAATCAATCCTTTTAATGGAGCATTCGCAGGCGGCTGCGAATCGAATGGGGCATGGCAGATAAACCTTTAAGACGCTACATATTCGCGAGCGACTTTGATCAGACGCTCACCTTCAACGATTCGGGCTACGTGTTGGCTGAACTGGTTGGCATCCCCACGGAGGAATTCGAAAACAAAGCCAAGGGTATGGCCAAGATTAACCTGGTGCAGCAAGGCGCGGAGCTCGCCTACTTGTTGCTGCATGACCCAGAGTTCAAAGCCAAAGTTCGTAAAGAACACCTGCGCGAAGTGGGCAAGCGGATTCGCCTGAAGAGTGACATTAAACTTCTGTACCAGCTTCTCGATGCGGGCATCGACGGACACCAGTTCGATTTCTACGTGCTGTCAGCCGCTCCGGTTGAGGTGATTCAGTCCGCGCTGCAGGATATTGTTCCTCCAGATCACATTTTTGGCACGGAGTTTCGTTACAAAGCTTCGGGAGAGATTGACACGATCGTGCGCGCTACGGCCGGCTATGGGAAGGTGGCGGTGCTCGATCGCTTGCTGGAGCAGCAGGTCGCGGGGCCGGACCACGTGATCTATACGGGCGACGGCAGTTCCGACATTCACGTTATGCTGCACATCAACTCGCGCGATGGGCTGACCATTGCGGTCTCGGAGACGCGGAACGTCTCGCAGATTGCGAAACGCACCGTGCTGAGCACAAGTGCGCTTGCCGTGCTGGCGCCGATTCTTGAAGAAATAGCGGGATGGGAACGCTACCGCATTCGGGGCTTCTTTGAGGCGAATGGAATGCTGATCCAGGAATGGGAGCGCGTCCGCACGGATTGGCTCACGGTCCGTCCGGCGGCCGATCTTGTGGAGACGGAGGGAGAAGCTTCGGTGATTCGGCTGGCGCGGGCGAACTCCTAAGAAATAACCAGACATGCTGCGCGATCCAAATCTGATTCCCCTGTCTCGGCAGCATCAGCATGCCTTGGCGTTGTGTGTTCGCATCGACCGCGCGTCGCCGGTCGGCGATTCGGACATGGCGGCATGGCAGTCGGAGATCGCGCAGATCTTTCAGAGTGAGATCAGAGTCCATTTCGGAGCAGAAGAAAACGTGCTGTTCCCCGCCGTGCGACGGTTCCCGGCATTGGTACCGCTGCTCGAGGATCTGCTACTTGATCACTTTATGCTGCGCGAAGGCTTTGCCAAAGCCGAAGCGCACGAAATGTCGGCGGGCGATTTGTCGGCGTTCGGGGAGCGGATGTCGACGCACATCCGCAAGGAAGAGCGGCAGCTTTTTGAGCGCATGCAGGAATTGATGAACCAAGAGGAACTAACACGGCTGGGTCGAGAGCTGGATGCGGCGCTGATGGACGCCGCCTCGGCCTGCATCGTGCCCTCGCAAGAAACGCAATTGCTCCCGGCGGCGGAGCCGCAGAGGAACTCAGCTAAGTAGCGCGTTCGCGTGCACCAGCCGGAATCTGGCGGCGTTTTCCCGGCCCATGTAGCGCTCCAGCACCGCCGCTTCGGTCTTTCTCAAGTCCACAACAACCAGTCCGTCAAGAACATTGGAAAATTTCCGGTCCACGTTAAAGCCGAGCAGTTTGCCGCCCACCTTGGCGTATTGCCGCAATAGAATCGGCAGACCCTTACCGTCGGCCTCGACATCAGTGATGGGCTGAGAAAGCTCGTCCAAATCGCGGAGGACCTGGGACATTCCGCGACAGTCCCATCTCCGCAATGCTGCCGGGCGAAAGGGTCGCCGGGGTTCGATCAATCCCGCGAGTTCATCCTCATGCATGCGCGCCTCAAAAAAGCGGTAAATCAATTCGCGGGACGCTTCGTTGTAAGCGTTACTGATGCTGACCGCGCCGAACAGCACCGGAATCTGCGGCCGCCTTGCCACCATCCGAGCAATTCCCTTCCACAGCAGGAGCAGCGGCGCATATTGCCGCTGGTATTCCGGCCTCACAAACGAGCGGCCAAGTTCCATCGCCGGGCCAAGCTTCTGGAAGACTCTCTCGTCATAGTGAAAAAGAGTGCTGGTGTAGAGCCCGCTGATGCCACGCTCTGCAAGGATCTCCGCGGTGTCGCCCGCACGATAAGCCCCCACTAGTTCTTGCTTTGTTTTGTGCCACAACACAATGTGCCAGTAGTACTCGTCGAAAGGATCGAGATCGCGGCTTTTGCCTGTCCCTTCGCCGACCTTGCGGAAGGTTAACTCGCGCAACCGCCCCACTTCGTGCAGCAAATGCGGCATCTCGCGCGCGGTCCCAACATAGACGGCGAGGTCGCCGCTCTCCGCCAGACACCGGTCTTTTGGTATTCTTGCCACTTCTTCCGCCAGGAATTCAGCCGGTACCCCAAGGGCCACTGGCAGCTGAATCCGGGACGCGAGCCGCGATCGCAATGCCGTGGACCATGAGGCGTTCAGTTTGCTGCGACGGGCCAACAGATATGTCCGCCAGCGCAAGTACTCCACCGCTTCGCGATCATTGCCGATGGCGGTCAGGGAGTCCGGTGGAATCGCGCTGCCCACACGCACTTCCACCGTCTTATCTTTCTGTCGCAGGAATTCCTGCAGCAGAAAGGCCGTCCGCAGCTTGGGATGAAGCATGCCCATCAGCTGAAATCCGACGCTGTTGTGCCCGCAGAAATACACGGGCAGAGCCGCAGCTCCGGTCCTGCGAAGCAGACGGACCGCCGTCTCATTCCACTCCGGATCAGCAATCTGTGCTGTGGGCATCTGCCAGTGCGATACCTCGCCAGCCGGAAACATCGCCAGCATGCCACCCTTTTGCAACCAGGCCAGGGCCTCCCGCAAAGCACGGCGGTTCAAGTCGATCGAGCGGTCGGTGTGAAATGGATCGACAAAGATGCAATGCTTCCGCAACTCGGCAATGTCCCCCAGCAGGGAGTTCGTCAAGACCTTTACGTCGGATCGAACGCGAGTGAGCAGCACCGTAAGAATAGCGCCATCCAGCACACCGTAGGGATGATTGGCCACCACCAAAACCGCGCCGCTGGCTGGAATTCGTACCTGATCGGTCGCAGCAACGCGAATTCCGATTCGCATCTCAGCGAGCAGATTTTCCAGGCGAAATCCGTCAGACGGTCCTTGTGCCCGCGGGTACGGATCTCTTACTTCGCCGACAGGAGCTAACTTCCCGAGGACTGGAAACTCAGCGACGCCTGACCGCGCTCTAGCCGACTCCTGATCTTCTCGCGAGTAGTCTGATGGCATTTCATAGCAATAGCGCAGTCAGGTTGCGGCTGCGTGAAGAGCAAGTTAACAGGTGATGAAACCAGAGGCTGAGGAAGCGAGAGAGTAACTGGAAGGAACCACGAACATCGGGCAATCCCATGATCAGGTCTCGAGCCGGTATCGAGTCTCGGCGAGTGCGTAGAGCCTTCGCCAAACCAGGCGATTGATGGTCACGACCGTGGCAGCCATCATCATAGTAGCGGCCAGCAGCAAGTGAAAATTGCCGCTGTCGGTCGCCTGGCTGATGGTTGCTCCGAGGCCGACGGTGGTGTAGATGTGACCTTTGAAGTGAAAATATTCGGCGACGATGCTCGCGTTCCAGGCTCCGCCGGAGGCCGTGACCATCCCCGTAACGAGATAAGGAAAAATGCCGGGCAGGATCAGCCTCTTCCAGCGCTGAATTCCGGTCATGCAGAAGACGGAGCAGCACTCTTTCAAATCGGTCGGGATCGCGATTGCTCCTGCGATTACGTTAAACAGGATGTACCACTGCGTTCCTAAGAGCAAGAGCACGATGGAACCGATGCCAAGTCCACCGCCGACGCGAATCAGCAAGAGCAGGACGACCGGGAAAAGAGCCGTTGCGGGAACGGAGGCGGCAATTTGCGCCAGCGGTTGCGCGATGCGCGCCAGGCGTGGATTGAAACCAATGACCACGCCAGCCGGAATAGTCCACAACGCGCCGAGCAACAACGTAAGATTCACGCGCAGGAAGGTTGCCCCAAGTCCGAGGGCGGCTTCTTGCATCTCGGCCTTCTGCAGGCCGGCCAAAATCACTACGACACGAACGACCCCATAACTGATGCCCGCCAGAAGCGCCACAGCCAGTACCCGTGTGAGCCAAATCTTCCATGGGCTGGTCGATTCGGCGGCATCACTCGAACGCACCCGAGAAAAGTACAGCATGATGCGCTCGCTGAGCGGACGGACGGTTTTCTTGCGAATCTGCGCCAGGCTGCGCGAATGCCGAATGAGGTCGAGGACCCAGGAGCGGGGGACGTCGCTGCTTTCGACCTGCTCCACCTTGAACTTTTCTGCCCACGCAATCACCGGACGCCAGACGAACTGGTCGAGCAGAACGATAACAGCGACCATGGTGGCGACGCCGGAGAGAATCGAACGTGTATCGCCCGCGCTGGCCGCGGTTTGCAGATAAGAACCCAGCCCAGGAAGCCGGAAGTCGCGCGAACCGAGGACGAACATCTCGCACGCCATCAGGAAGAACCAGCCGCCGGCCACCGACATCATGGAGTTCCATACCAGCCCAATCGCCGCGAACGGCAACTCCATCTCGATGAAGCGCTGCCACCAGCTGAATCCGTACACTTTCGCGGCCTCGCGCATCTCCTTCGGAATGCTTTTAAGCGATGCGTAAAAGCTGAAGGCCATGTTCCATACCTGACCAGTGAAGATCAGCAGGATTGCGCCCGCCTCGACGCCAATCTGGCGCCCCGGAAACAAGGCCACCATCGCCATCATGACTCCGGGAAGAAAACTGAGGACGGGGATCGACTGCAAAACATCAAGCAACGGAATCATGAAGCGCTCAGCACGAGGGTTGTAGGCCGCAACGTAGCCGTACACCAGCGTGAAGGCAAGGCTCAGGGCATAAGCGATGGTAATGCGGAGCAGTGAATATCCGGCGTAGGCAGCCAACGCCAGCGGAGTGCGCGAAATCTCGACCTGTGGTGTGAAAGGGCCGAGCCAGGTGCGACCAACCACAAGCACGCCGTAGAACAGTGCAATCCCGGCCCCAAACATCAGGACGTCCGGCAGGTAGGAGATCTCGAGGCTGGGCAACTGCGCCCAAATTCGATAAGCCGAGAATCCTCGCAGGCTGGTTGATTTCTTCATGCGGTTGCCGCTCGATCACTCGGGTTCAGGGTTTCGGTGAGATCTCATTCGGGATCTCGACCGCAGGCGCATCCGGGGGATCAGACGGGGCTGACGCTTCCGTCTGAATCAAACGACCCTTCTCGCGGTCATAGTCGAAGATCTCTGCATAGCGGCCCCAGTTGACCGCGGTCTCGAACTGACGCTGCACTTCATCTTCGGCAAAGTGCTCGTCGAGAATGTCGTGAAAGAACTCGTCGGCGATGGAGTGATCGGACTTGCGTTTCAGAACGCTGTCAATCTGTTTGAGGATCGTCACATGTTCCAGCGCGGCCTGCCGAAACAAGATCTTGCGCTGTTGAATGTCGGCCTCGGCAAAGGCCACGCCCTGCGGTGTAATCTGTACGTCTCCTTCTTTCAGCCAAGCGAAGCCCAACAAAACACATGCCTCGAGAATGGGCAGCAAATCTTCGACGTCGAGCACGAGTTCTTCGGCGAGGCGGAAGACATCTTCGCGGCCGCCGCGATCACGGAGCAACTCCGTGAGGCCCGCGATTCCGCCCACCCGCGCATGGGGCAACATCTGGTATTTCGTGGTGCGAAGAGGGGCGTCCTGCTTCTTCAACGAATCTTTGGTGACACCCCCGGTTGGCAGAATGATTTCTGCCGTGGTTTCGGCATCGGGCAGCGCGTGCTCGATTTCCGGTTCCGTCATTACTTTGTAGATGTAGTCGACCAACTCCACAAACCGCGCAGACTTGCGGTCGCGCGGATGCTTCAGGCGGATATTGAAATCGGAACGGATACGCGCCGGATTTCTACCTAATACCATGACGCGGTCGGCGAGCATCACGGCCTCCTCGATGTTGTGCGTCACAATGAAAATGGCGCTGGCGGGCATCTTCTTATTCAACCAGAGTTCCATCAGTTCGCCACGCAGGTTTTCGGCGGTGAGAACGTCAAGGGCGGAGAACGGTTCGTCCATGAACAACACTTCGGGTTCGACGACGAGAGCACGCGCGAATCCAACGCGCTGCTTCATGCCGCCGGAAAGTTCCTTGGGATAGGCCGTCTCAAAGCCGTCGAGACCCACGGTATCGAGCGTGCGCAACGCGTGTTTGCGGCGCTCGACTGCGGGCACGCCTTTTGCCTGGAGCGGAGCTTCAACATTTTCGAGGACCGTGAGCCAGGGAAAAAGAGCGAAGCTCTGAAAAACGATGGCCACATTGGGCATTTGGCCATCGAGCGGCTTGCCGTGCCACAGGAGCGTTCCGGAGGACGGTTGTGCCAGACCGGTCAGGATGCGAAGCAGGGTGGACTTGCCACAACCCGAGGGTCCAAGCAAAGCCACGATCTTGCCTGGTTCGATGACCAGATTGGTGAGTCCGACGACCTGAATCCGCGTGCCATCGGCCTGCGGATAAGACTTCTCCACGCCGACGGCTTCGATAATCGGTTGGACGGCAGTCGGTTCACTCATCGCGTCGCTCAGGCCAACACTCTCCCACTTCTATACACGATATGCGCAGAAGCGGAAAGCGCGTTCCTTTGTAACCATCTGTTCACAGTTGAGATCAGGACGACTTTAGTTCAGGCGGCAAAGGTCTCGTCGGCCAAGGCTGCGAACGGCTGGGGAAGACGATCGCTCAATTCGGCAAGATGAGCCAGTTTCTCGGCCAAGTCACTGGTCAGTTGTTGTTGCTCGAAACGCCATTCCCAATTGCCGGAATCCAGACTGGGCGTGTTCATGCGGGCAACGCTGCCCAGGCCGAGCACATCCTGAAGCGGAACAATGCTCAGGTTTGCGGGCGAGCATTGTGCGGCGCGGATAAACGCCCAATGGATTCCGTCCTGGCAGCGTCCGACATAGGCTTCGGCATTGCGGCGCTCGTATTCCGTCGCGGCAGAATTCCACCATCCCACCACAGTATCGTTGTCGTGCGTGCCGGTGTATATAACTTTGCCCGCGGCCCGATGGGGCAGGTAGATGTGGGCTCCTTCATCGCCGAAGCCGAACTGCAAAACGGCCATCCCGGGAATGTGCAGCCGTTCCCGAAGAGCGTTCACCTCAGGGGTGATGTAGCCGAGGTCCTCGGCAAAAAACGGCAACCCGCCCAGAGACTCGCGAAGCTTCAGGAAAAGGTCGTCGCGCGGCCCATCGACCCATCGGCCATTGACGGCGGTCTCTTCTCCCGCAGGTATCTCCCAGAACTGATCGAATCCGCGGAAGTGATCGAGCCGGATGTAGTCGCAGTTCTGCGTGGCCCAGCGCAGCCTTTGAATCCACCACTGATAGCCGTTCTGCTTCAGCACATCCCAACGGTACAGCGGATTTCCCCAGCGCTGCCCGGTCTTGCTGAAAAAGTCAGGAGGCACGCCTGCGACCACTTCGGGATCCAGATCCTGGTTCAGTCGGAACAACTCCCGATGCATCCAAACGTCGGCGCTATCGTGGTTCATGAAAATGGCGACATCGCCCACGACGCGGATCGCCCGCTGCGAGCAGTAACGCCGCAACGCACGCCATTGTTCGTAGAAAGCGAACTGGACCCCGCTTCGAACGCGGAGCTCGTCAGCCAGTTCCTTGCGTGCTTTCTCCAAAGCGGCCGGGTCCCGATACGCAAGGTCATGCGGCCACTTATTCCAGCGGTCGAGTTTGTGGCGAGCACGGAGGGCATCGAAAAGAACGAAATCGTCGAGCCACCAGACATTTGCTGAGCAGAAGTTTTCAAATTTCCGCAAAGCATCGCTTGATGCCGAGCGCAGGAACGTGCGCGCCGCCTCAAACAACAGCGGCATCTTGCGTGAGAAAACACGCTCGTACTCGACCGGGCCGGAACCCGCAGGGGAGTTGAGATTGGCCGAATCGGGGTTTGCCAGATCAGTTTTCACTCCGTCGATTTTTGCCGGGTCAATCCAGCCGTGCTCGGCGAGGCGTTCCAGGCTTATGAGCAGGGGATTTCCCGCGAAGGCCGATGTGGAAGAATACGGCGAGTTGCCGTAGCCAAGCGGCCCGAGCGGCAGAACCTGCCACACACCCTGGCGGGCAGAAGCAAGAAAATCGACGAAACGATAGGCAGCTGGACCAAAATCACCAATGCCGCCGCGGGATGGCAACGACGTGGGATGCAACAAAATACCTGCGGCGCGCAGAAAAGGCATGTTGCCGCTACATTCCTTGCTCGCTGCCGCTGCGATTCAATGCCTTGATCTCCTCTTCGTTACGCCTGATCTTGCCAGACCGAGTCATCTCGTCGACCAGGCTGGAAACGAAAAGTTTGAAGCGCTCTTCTT
>CAZILJ010000903.1:0-8338 GCA_964539915.1 uncultured Acidobacteriaceae bacterium
TCGGTGGCCAGCGGCATGCAGCGCGTGGGTCGAGCCAGTCACCGCGTCGGCGCCGTTAGTAACGCCGTAATTTTTCCGAAATATCGTGCTGATTTGATTGCGTGTGCGGCGATTACGCGCGCCATGTACCTCGGACAGGTGGAACCCGTTCACTATCCGCGGAACCCCCTCGATGTCTTGGCGCAGCAGATCGTCGCCGCGGTCGCGATGGAAGATTGGACCGTTGAGGCGCTCTTCGATCTGGTTCGATCGGCTGCACCATACGCAGCGCTCATACGATCAATCTTCGAGAGCGTCCTCGATATGCTGTCTGGGCGCTATCCTTCCGACGAGTTTGTCGAACTTAGGCCGCGGATCACGTGGGACCGGGTCGCCAACAAGCTCTCCGCTCGCCAGGGCTCACAGCGGGTGGCAATCATCAATGGAGGCACCATTCCCGATCGGGGCCTTTATGGAGTGTTTCTTGCGGGCGCGACCAAAGGAGCTCGCGTCGGCGAACTCGATGAAGAGATGGTCTTCGAGAGTCGCAACGGAGACACCATCGTTCTCGGTGCATCGACCTGGCGCATTGAAGAAATCTCGCATAATAAGGTAATCGTATCGCCCGCTCCCGGCGAACCCGGCAAAATGCCTTTCTGGCACGGCGATTCCGCAGCCCGCCCCGTTGAATTCGGCAGGAAGATCGGCGCCATGTGCCGCGAACTCTTGCGACTGCCGCGTCCGGTCGCATTCAGCAAGCTGGTTGAAGAACACAGCCTGGATGCAACCGCCGCGGAGAACCTCCTCCGCTATCTAGAAGACCAGGTCGCTGCCACCGCCCGTATTCCCAGTGATGAAGACATCGTGATCGAGACCTGTCGCGATGAACTGGGGGATCGTCGCGTCTGCGTGCTCACGCCGTTGGGCAGCGCGGTTCATGCCCCGTGGTGCATGGCCGTTACATCGAAATTGCGGGCGCAATACGGTCTCGAAGTCGAATCCATGTGGTCGAACGACGGCTTCGTTCTGCGGCTGCCGGATAGCGATGAGGTGTTCAGCCAGCAAGACTTGCTGCCTTCTCCAGCGGAATTCAAAGATTTGGTACTTCGCCAACTGGGGAGCACTTCCCTTTTCGCCGCCAAGTTTCGAGAGGCGGCCAGCCGGGCGCTGTTATTGCCAAAGCGGCGGCCGGGCATGCGAACACCGCTTTGGCAGCAGCGAAAACGATCTGCCGATCTTCTCGCCGTTGCCTCGAGATTTTCTTCGTTTCCCATTCTGCTGGAAGCCTATCGCGAGTGCATTCGGGACGTTTTCGATCTGCCAGCAGCGGCCGCGATCCTCTCTGGAATTCAACGCGGCTCGATTCGTGTAACCACCGTCGAGTCTACCCGGCCATCGCCCTTTGCCGCCTCGCTGCTCTTCGCCTACGTTGCAAACTATATCTACGATGGCGACGCGCCCCTCGCCGAACGCCGCGCTCAGGCTCTTTCCATCGACCAGTCTCAACTGGAGGAATTGCTTGGGGACTCCGATCTGCGAGAACTTCTGGATGCCACCGCACTGGACGAAGTGGAAGCGCGTCTTCAGTCTCTGGAGCCCGAGTATCGAGCCCGTCATGCGGACGGTGTTCACGATTTGCTCTTGAAACTTGGGGATTTGTCGGAAACGGAGCTCGCGGTGCGCTGCGACAGTGCGGAAGTTGCTGCCACGATTACCGAGCTCACAGATTTGCGGCGCACCGTCCGTGTTCGCATTGCCGGAGATTCACGCTTTATTCCTGTGGAATACGCTTCGCGCTATCGGGATGCGCTGGGCACGCCCTTGCCTCCCGGGCTCGCTGATGTTTTTCTGGAACCGAGTGAAGATCCTCTCCGTGAAATCCTGCGCCGGTACGCGCGGACACATGGGCCCTTCACCATCGCGGAGGTTGCGGGTCGCTATGGATTGCCATCCTCGAACGTGGAAAAAGTCCTACGCACTCTGCATGGACTGGGCAAGTTGCTGGAGGGAGAATTCCGTCCTGGCGGTACTCATCACGAGTGGTGCGATCCGGATGTGATGCAGCAGGTTCGGCGCAAGAGTCTTGCACGATTGCGCCGCGAGATCGAGCCCGTTGAACAGAACACCTTCGCGCGATTCACCGCCCGCTGGCAGGGTGTTACGGTGCGACGCAGGGGTGTGGAAGCGCTTCTAGACATCGTGGAAACTCTGCAGGGAACAGCCCTGCTCGCGTCCGAATTGGAACGCGAGATTTTGCCCGCTCGCATTGCCGAGTATCGCTCCGCCGAACTCGACGCGGTATTGGCGTCAGGCCAGGTGGTATGGGTTGGACTTGAACAAGTCGGCAATCGTGACGGTCGAGTGGCGCTCTATCTCGGGGAATCGTTGCCCCTCCTGCTTCCTCCGCAGGAACTTCAGGGGGAACCTGCCGCGCTCTCGGAACCCGCCGTGAAGATCACAGATTTCCTGGCGAGCAATGGTGCGTCCTTTTTCGCGACGATCCACGCCGCTTTGGGCGGCGGATTTCCCGGCGAGACACGCGACGCACTCTGGGGACTTGTTTGGGCTGGAAAAATCACCAACGACACATTCCATCCTTTGCGCGATTTGCTGCGCTCGAATGAAGCGAAGCGTCAGACCGGCGGCAGTTTCCCGGCAACGCCTCCAGGCTCTCCAGATTTTCTCCGTCGTTTACGTTCACGAACCGGAGAACCCGCACAGGGGCGATGGTCGCTGCTGCGCCAGCACGTGGCCGCTCCGATTACGATAACGCAATGGAGTGCGAACCTTGCTCAGCAATTGCTGGTGCGCCACGGTATTGTGCTCCGTGAGACGGCGATTGCAGAGAATGTTCCGCGCGGTTACCCGACGATTTACCCAGCACTGAAGACCATGGAAGACGCCGGGTGGGTGCGCCGAGGCATGTTTGTCGCTGGCTTGGGCGCTGCCCAATTTGCCATGCCGGCCGCGCTCGACATGCTGCGAGGCTTGCGATCGGAACCGGAAACGTTGGAAACACTGTTTTTAGCCGCGACCGATCCTGCAAATCCCTATGGCGCTTCTCTTCCCTGGCCACGCCGAGTCAGCCAAACAACATCGCAGGACAGCGGAGATGCCGCTTCCTCCCTACCTGCAGAGGATCGAAATACGACAAATATCGCGGAAGGAGCATCCGCGAATGACGGTACTTCCACTCGTGCTTTGTCGCGTACCAGTGGAGCAGGCGTGGTTTTAATCAATGGGAACCTTACTGCGTTTCTTCGCCGCAGAAATCAGGAGATTCAAGTTTTCTTGCCCGAGGCGGAGCCCGAGCGCCCCCGCTTTGCTCGAGAACTAGCAAAGAAACTTGCTGAGCTCGCCATCTCCCGCCAAGATCGCAAAACTGGATTGCTGGTCGGTACGATCAACGGCGAGCCTGCACGTTCACATTTTCTTGCGCGCTTTCTTGAGGAATCCGGCTTTCTCGACACTGCTGTCGGCTTTCAGATGCGAAGGATCGCACCCATCGCGATGCCCAGCAAGCAGCCAACGGCAGGCGAGAACGGGGTCGACTCCGACCTCGATGAAACCGATCCAGAAATTTCAGAATTCGCCTAATGCCAGAAGGAGACACCATATTCCGGGCCGCGCGAACGTTGCACCAAGCGCTTGCGGGGCAAGTCGTCACGGGTTTCGACAGCCAATTACCTCAACTGTCACGAGTTGATTTTGATTCCGGAATCACGCAAAGACGAGTCGAAAAGGTAGAGGCAATCGGAAAATGGCTTCTCATGCATTTCTCCGGGGACATCATCTTACTCACCCACATGCTCATGAGCGGCAGTTGGCACATCTATCGTCCGGGGGAAGCATGGCAGAGGCCCGGGAGCGACATGCGTATTGTGGTGAAAACCGAAAAGATCTGGGCGGTAGCCTTCCATGTACCGATTGCAGAATTTCACACTGCTCACTCGTTGCAGCGGCGCGAGGGTTTCAGAAGTTTAGGTCAGAGCGTTCTAGCGACAGAATTCGATCCCAGGCAATCCGTGGAGAGCCTTCGCGCTCACGGCGAGCTTGAGGTCGGGGTCGCCTTATTGACACAATCCATCATGGCGGGGTTGGGAAACGTTTATAAATCGGAAGTGTGTTTCGCCTGCCGAGTTAATCCCTTTCGCCGAGTGGCTGCCTTAAGTAGCGGAGAGTTAGGCTGCGTGGTGGAGACGTCGCGAAGGTTCATGCTCGCCAATGTTACCGATCCTTCCGGCGACCGGATGGTGACGTATTCGGCAATGCGAACAACCACCGGACGTGCCCACGGGGAAGAACGCCTCTGGGTTTATGGCCGGCGAAACCAGCCGTGCCGACGCTGCGGTGAGTGGATTCAATCGCACAAGCAGGGTGAGGATGCCCGCGTAACATTCTGGTGCCCGAAGTGCCAACCACTTTCAAGCGATCGAGATGAGCTGAAACCTACGTCGGGCTGACTCATCTCCGACACGGACGACTCGAACTGAAGCCTTTGAGCGTAGGCCACATGCGTGCATAATCACTACAACTGCCATGACCGACGCGTCGCTAACCGAGATTGTCCAAGCTCCTGATACGGAACCGCCAATATCCGCCGGTTACCGTGTGCTCTACGACGGACAGTGCGAGATCTGTCAGGCCTGCGTATCGTGGCTGCGTACTCTCGATCACGAGAACAAAACGACCAGCCTCCCAATCAGCGCAGAAGTCTTGGCCGCAGTGGACCCCCGGCTCAACTTGGATGAATGCCTTCGACAGTTGCACGTCGTCACTCCCGAAGCAGAGATTCATGTCGGTTGGGATGCGGTCGCTTCTTTAGCGCGGTTATTCCCTGCCACTTGGCTGATCGGTGCTCTCGGTCAGCGATTCCCTTTTCGCAACGCCGGGCACACCGTCTACAGCTTCGTTGCCAGAAACCGATATTCCCTCAGCAAATGTCGCGGTGGCGCGTGCCGTATTGCGAAGCCGGAACTGGTGCGACGGCAAGCCCGACTGAGCGCGTTCTGGTCGTGCTACACCCTGGGCTTGTTCATTCGCTTGCCGCTTGTTCTCTGGGCAGGACTCAAAGCTGCAGCGCAAAGAATCGGCCTTTTCGTACGCACTTACCACACTCGGCTCGACTTGCTGAACGGCAAGCTATCGATTTTGTTTCTCAGCGGCGTGTTACCGAACACCGTACCATTGCTCTTTGGGGAACTGTTCACAACGATCCTCTACGACGGGCTCGCAATCGACCCCGGTTCGCCCAAGATGCGACGATCGCTGGCGCGACACCTTCGCCAATCAAATCCAAGAATCGGCAAGGTCGTTGCCACGCATGCGCACGAGGAACACGTCGGCAACTTGAATTGGTTGTCCGAGCTCACCGGTGCTCCCCTGTACGTTTCGGCGATGACCGCCCAGTTCCTGACGCCATTCAAAAAGCTGCCATGGGTTCGCGCCATGATCATCGGACAACCTCCGAATCTTGCGCCTCCTTACCAAATCTTGGGCGACACCTTGGAAGCGAACTCGGGCCGCTTGCGGGTAGTCGCAACTCCCGGCCATTGCGACGACCACATTGTTCTCTACGACCCTAAGGAGAAACTTCTGCTCGCAGGGGATGCCTTCATGGGGAGTTACTTTGCGACTCCCAATCCCGATGTAGACAGCCTGAAATGGCTCGCCAGCCTCGAAGGTTTGATGGAGCTCGACATCGAGATTCTGGTCGAAGGGCACGGGCACATTCATACCTTGCGGGCCGAGGTTTCCGATTTTCCTGGCGTGGTGATCCGCAAAGACCCGAAAGTCGCCATATCAGAAAAATTGAATTACTTGCGATGGCTGCGCCAGCAAATCGAAGCAGGGTTTCAAGAAAAGCTTCCGGTACGTGCGATCGAAGCAAGTTGCTTCCCCTGGGGGAAACGCACTTCATGGGAGAGTTGTGCCACCGACGAATGCATCCGGCTCCTGAGCCTGGGTCACTTTTCACGCACTGAACTGGTTCGCAGTTTTATTCGAAACAACGCAGATGCTCTACCAACCGTCTACGAGATTCGCCTCTCCGGAGGACAGTGACATCTTTAGCCTGGGTCGGCTGGCTCCCGCTCTGTATGTTTCCTGCAACCGCGATTGGGTGCCGCAATCTGCTGCCACCGTGGGGGTTCATGTGGCTTCTGTCGTTCGCAATCTTCGCCAGCCTCAAGTGGCTAACTTGGTGGAGAGCCCGACAGAGAATCGCGCATTCCGGATGGCGGTCGGTAGCTTATCTTCTGGCTTGGCCGGGAATGGATGCGGATGCTTTCCTGGAGGCGCGTGAGCGCGTACCGATGCCACGACCTGCGGCTTGGCTCTGGGCGATCCTCGAAACTGCACTCGGAGCGATCTTGCTCTGGGTTGTGGCTCGCACTCTTCCGCAAGGAACACCGCTTCTACGCGGGTGGATCGGAATGCTAGGTCTGATCTTGCTGCTGCACTTCGGCACCTTCCAAATCGTTAGTCTGCTGTGGCAGAGCATGGGCGTTAAGGCCGAACCGATTATGTCGGCCCCGCTGCGCTCTGTATCCCTCGGAGAGTTTTGGGGCAAACGGTGGAATCTTGGGTTCCGTCAGCTTGCCCATGAATTGATCTTTCGCCCCTTGCATCGCTCCATCGGAGCAGTCACGGCTGGCTTTGTGGTATTCGTTGCATCCGGACTGATTCACGACTTGGCAATCTCCTTGCCGGCTCGCGGAGGTTATGGTCTCCCTACCTCCTACTTTGTGCTTCAAGGCATAGGAATGACCATCGAGCGTTCGCGTTTCGGCCAGCGCCTCGGTTTCGGACGCGGCATGCGTGGCTGGTGTTTCATGGTGGTTTTTCTTGCCGCACCAGTCTTCTTGCTGTTTCACCCGTGGTTTGTTGTCCGTGTAATAGTTCCCTTCATGCAGGCAGTACACGCGCTATGACCGGTTCGCTCGCCCATCGTTTCTTTGAGATCGACCTGTGGCTGGTCGGTGGCGCGCATTTTTTGATTCTGTTCGCTAGTTTTCAAGTGCCATACCGGCTAGGCTGGAAACAGGACTTGCGACCGTTGATGCCCTTCAACCGGAAGCTGCTTTGGGTCCAGAGCGGATTTACTGTTCTCACCATCATTGCTTTCGGAACACTGACTCTGGCGCTGCATAGGGAACTACTTCACGGGGACCGTTCGGCCTTGGCGCTCTCGTGCTTTATCGGCATTTACTGGACTGCAAGGATTCTTGTGGATGCTCTTTACTTTTCTCACGAAGACTGGCCCAAGGGATCGGCCTTTGTCGTCGGACATTCGCTCCTGACGCTTCTTTTCTTTGCGCTTGCCGCCAGCTACCTCGGGCTCTTCGTCTGGCACGTCTGGCTTCGTCCCCAATAGCTCAACCGAAAGTGTCCCGATCCCCTTCACCCACCCCACGCTTCAGCCAGTGCGGCCCAGTCAGAATTCATCATCGCTCTGTCATCATTGCTCTTGGCAGCAGGACCAGCCTTAGCTTACCCTTGCCGCCTATGCCATTTACTAAAGCTCGCTTGCTGGTGTCGCTCGCTGTGATGTTGGGATGCACGACGCCCGTATCGGCACAATCTCCGTTCACCCTCGAACAGATTATGAGTTCGCCCTTCCCTGGCGGTCTTGTGGCCGCAACCCACGGCAGTCGCGTCGCGTGGGTGTTCGATGCAAACGGAATTCGAAACGTGTGGATAGCTGACGGCCCTGACTTCGTTCACTCCGCTCGCCAGGTGACCCATTTCACTGCAGATGATGGCCAGCCCATCGCCAGCCTGCGTCTGACGCCCGATGGCAAAACAGTGCTTTATGCGGTGGGCAGCGAACTGAATGACGCGCAAGAGAGCGCCAACCCTGCAAGCTGGACGAAGGGAGCCAAGCAACAGGTCTTCGCGCTTGACGTCGATGCCAAGCACCCAGCGCCTCGACTCCTGGGCGACATGGGTTGCCCGGATGAGGGCTGTGAAGACATCCAAGTTTCGCCCGACGGCAAGTGGGCGGTATGGTCCGCAAAAAAGAAGTTGTGGCTCGCCAGCGTGGATGGCAAACAGCAAGCCAAAGAACTCACCTCGGTTCGCGGAGCAGCGGTCCAGCCTAAATGGTCGCCTGATGGGAAACATCTCGCATTCGTGAGCGAGCGCAACGGCCACAGCTTCGTCGCCCTATTCGATTTCGATGGCGATTCCATCCGTTACCTAGCGCCGAGCGTAGACAAGGACTCCATGCCACGGTGGTCGCCCGACGGCAACTCGATTGTATTTGTGCGAACTCCTGGGGAAGAGCAGAAGTTGCCGCTCATTCCCGTGCGTTCCGAGCCATGGTCTTTGTGGATTGCCGACGCCGCCACCGGCGCCG
>CAZILJ010000904.1:0-1745 GCA_964539915.1 uncultured Acidobacteriaceae bacterium
GCCTTCGCCTTAGGGCAACCGCTGACGGGATTTTAGGGGCGGTTGGGGAGGGCGAGAGCGAGGAGTTCGAAACGCCTGTAGAAGGGCGTTTTCGGCTCAATTAGGGGGTGTCCCAAAGTCCCGAGCCATAGGACACCGTGGGCTTGGGACAACCCTGTGGCCGCTCTGCTCTCGTCCTTGGCGAAGGGTGGAGGCGCAGAAAACCAGCGAGCGCACAAAGGCCGGTATGGCCAGCCGTCCCAATCGCGGCGACGCCTGCCCGAGCGGACAGTCATCCCGTTGCCGAACGGTCTCCGTATGCCGAACGGTCAAAGCCTGCCAATTCGCAGAAGGCGACGTCGGAGAGCCGCACTGGGTCGCTCTCTCCTTGATCGACATGTCGGAGGATTACCAATGCCACAGCCCGGCGCACATCATCGTTGTCATTCATCCGCCTCGAAAGTGATTGGCAGATTCTGTCGAACGCAGCGGTCATGACGGCTATGGTTTCGGGACTGTAGGAGCGGTCAAGTTTGACTAGGTGCAACATCACACCCCCTCCACGATGCAAAACCCTACGCGAAAATTAGATAGTCGGGGAGCGGACGGGGCTGGTCAAAATTGCACACATCACAGGTTTATTCTTCGCTGTCGGCACCCCTCTTGATTTGGGGCGTTTCATGCAAAACCATGCTCAATAAGGAATGGTGGATTTCCAACTGTCCATTGTATTCGATGAACCCCAGTTTCCGGAATTTGTTCATGAATGCGCTCACACGCGACCTTGTGGTGCCGATCATCTCCGCGAGCGTCTCTTGGCTGATTTTCGCAATGACCAGTTCTGGCCTTGTGTCTTTGCCAAAATTTGCCATCAGGAGAAGCAGCCGCGCCAAACGCTTCTCGCTCGAATTGAAAAGTTGATCGACCAAGTCCTCTTCGACTCGGGCATTACGAGCCAATAGGAACGACATGAACATCTCGGAAAACTTTGGCTCGTCATGGATCACGCGTACGATGGTCGCTTTGTCGAGTCGCATGATGACGCATTCCGTCATCGACGTTACCGTCGCCAAGCGCCGTGGCTGGCCCGTCAAACAGCCCTCGCCGAAGAAATCCCCCTTGCCATGGATTGCGACGACCGCTTCCTTCCCTTGCTCGGAAACAACGCTAACCTTGACCTTGCCTTCCTCAATGAAAAAGACTGAATCCGCCAGTTCTCCTTGCAGGAAGACCGTTTGATTCTTTCGATATTTTGATATGCTCCTGCCCCCGTTCACGGTGGCAAGAAACGTTTCGACGTTGAAGGGCTGCTTCACGACAAGGCATCCTGTGCCGGTTGTCGATTCGTCATTCTACTCCGAGCAGAGCGTCAGGAAAACCCGGATTATTTCCCTATCCGACGTCAGCGGCCGGGCGCACTTTTTTCTTGCAGCGAAATACGGGGGCTGAGGGTCCAGGTCAAAGTCTGGAAGCGGCTGGAGGGCGATTGACCACTGTGAACGTCCGCTATGCCGCAAAAGCGACTGCCGACGCGTATGGCAGCGACTTGTAGCGATGGGCGTAGACGACACCAAAATGTGATTCGCCCGTACCGACAAACCATACATTCGTATGGTTCCTATCCCACATAGGACAGCATATCTCCGTTTATCACTGACATACGAAATGGCGTCAGTGGCTGAGAGACGCGCCCGGGCTCCCGCCGAACGGCAGGCCCCGGAGTGTGCAATGTCTCAGGTATTGATTGCGATTGTCGATGACGATGA
>CAZILJ010000905.1:0-5290 GCA_964539915.1 uncultured Acidobacteriaceae bacterium
CACCGAACGCAGAGTCGAAATAATATCGCTGTCCCAACGCTTCCCACACGGGCGCATAAGTCGGATCGATTCCCACCGCCTGCTCCAGCATCTTGATGGCTTCTTTGTTGGGAGCGGCATCATGCGGCACCGCGATGCTCCGTAAATACAAGTCATACGCTTGCTGGTTCTTGGGTCGCGATGCCGCCGATTCCGACGCACCCGAAGCTCCGCCTAGAATCGGCAACAAACCATGCTGTACCTGCGAACTCAGTTGATTCTGCAGGCCGATCAAATCATCGGCCTTGGCGCTGACATTGGTCTGCCACAGCACGCGCTCGGTCGGCACGTCGATTGCCTCCAGCGTCACCGTCAACTGATCTCCCTGCTTCATGAAATGACCTTGCAGCAGTCGCCCCACCCGCAACTCCTGCCCCACTTTTTTCGGATCCAGATCTAAGGCCACATATCTTCGCGTCACCGACGAGGGCCGTACCTCCAGAGAACGGGAGTAGGTCAACACGCTCGAAAGCTCGTCGGCAAGCGCGAACCGCAAATAGTCGATGCCGTAGTCGCCGTTCAAGTTTTGCAGCGGCAACACGGCGATCGCATTCTTCTGTTCGGCGTTCGCTACTTCGCGATGCTTGAACCACCACGCTCCCACCGCCCCCAGCACCGTGACCAGCAGCGCCGCCATTCCAATCACAAGATAGGTCTGAAACCTTGAATTTCGGCTGAAGGTGTCCGAGGCCGCTCGCAGGAGCGTCGAATTGCTTCCCGTCTTGACCGTTCCCGACTCGGCTTCCCGCTTGAGTTGCGCCAGATCGGACCGCATTTCCATCGCGCTCTGGTAGCGCTGCTTGCGGTCCTTTTCCATGGCCTTGCCGATGATTCCCTGCAATTCGATGGGTATCTTCGGATTGAGGTCGTGCGGAGGCGTCGGCTTCTGATGCAGCACCGCGTCCAGCGTGAGCAGAGAGTTATTCCCGTGAAACGGTTTCTTTCCCGTAGACATCTCGTACAGCACTACGCCGAATGAAAACAGGTCGCTGCGTGCATCCACGGTCTCGCTGCGCGCCTGCTCCGGCGACATATAGACAGCCGTCCCCGGGATAATCCCCACCGCCGTGAGCGATTGATCCGCGTCTTCCGCGCCCGGGTTCTGCACGAGCTTCGCCAGCCCGAAGTCGAGCACCTTCACCTGCCCGCTCGGGGTAAGGAAGATGTTGGCAGGCTTGATGTCGCGATGCACGATTCCCTTGGCATGCGACGCCAGCAGCGCATCCGCCACCTGCACCCCAACGTCAAGCACTTCCTCCAGCTTCATCGGGTTTCCGGCGATATGCGCCTTCAGGCTTTCGCCTTCGAGCTTCTCCATCACGATGAACGGATGCCCGTTGTTATCTTCAATGCCGTGGATCGTGCAGATATTCGGATGGTTCAGCTGGGAAGCAGCCCGCGCCTCGCGGGTGAAGCGCTCGAGTGATTTGGGGTCGCCGGCCAGATTCTCGGGGATAAATTTCAGGGCAACATGCCGCCCCAGCTTCAGGTCCTCCGCTTCATACACGACGCCCATACCCCCGCCCCCAAGCTTGCCAAGGATGCGGTAATGGGATACCTGCTGATCAATCATGAAAGCGCTGACCCTGCTCGGCGGTAATGTTAGGCCCCTCGCCGAGTCCGGTCAACTCCAGAGGCCTCCGTTCCCGAACTTGCCCTGCCTAAGTCCTTCTGGGATGTTCCCGTGAACGAAAAGCCCGATTTTCCGCAATAGTGTTAATACTATTAAAGGTAACACCAGACTGCCCGATTGCATCGCGCAGAGGGAGCTAGGAGTTCATGAAAACCGCAAACCCATCTAATCCCTGGCCAACCGCTCCACCCAGCCTGCAAGAGGCTATCCGCCGACGCGCCGAAGAAATCTACATCCGCAATGGAAGAGTACCCGGTCGCGATGCCGAAAATTGGGCTCAAGCCGAACAGGAGATCCTGCGCGAGTCCGCCGGGGCTACAACTCGCAAGATGGCTATCATCGTGCGCGTAAACGGAACGGAATATATCGGCCAGTACAATCCGGAAACCTCCGATGGCTACATTCCGGGCGAATTCGGCTCCGGAACAGCAGTGCCAGTCCGCTTCCACGGCGACAAGATGTTCGTGAAACGCCCTAACGGAAAGGAACTTGAGACCACGATCGTCAAAAAGGGCGGCTGACGATTCTCGTAAAGATTCGCATGCTGGCGTCCTTCCAGCCCAACTAAGTTGATATATTGCGATGATGCTGAATCTGCTCCTTCAAAATCAAAGGCGTCGTCGCGGAGGTAGGACTCTTACCTCAACGCTCATGCATTTGGGGGCAGTCGGGCTGTTCTTCCTCGCCATTCTCGACAGTTCTCCTCTTCCGACCTTTGGTGGTCTCGATATCCTCACCGCCGCATTAGCGGCAAGTCACCGCAACCCCTGGTATGAGTACGCCGCGACGGCAACTGCCGGTTCGATCGTGGGTGCCTATCTCACGTTCCGGTTAGCCCGCAAAGCCGGATCGGCCTACCTGGACAAAAAGTTCAAGAAGGGCAATGTCTCGAGATTCCTCAAGCTGTTTAAGAAATGGGGCACTGGAACTTTGGTCGCCTCGACCGCCATTCCGCTGCCCACGCCCACCAGCATGTTTTTCGCCGCTGCCGGCGCTTCCGATTACTCGCTGCCCAAGTTTCTCTTAGTTGTCATCCTATGTCGCGCCGCTCGATATTCGGCCATCGCGTTCGTCGCCAGCCAATATGGGCGTGGCTTGATCCGCGTGCTCCGTCATCCCCTGCAACATTGGGGCTGGCTGCTGATTTTTGTTGTGCTGGTTGCCAGTTTGATTGGGGGAGGAGTTCTGATTGGCCGCCGGCTGGAGGCTGAACCCGCAAGCTGACCCCTCTTCGCCCGCAGAGGAATAGAAAGGATGGCTTGGCTCGACGGCAGGGACCTTAGCTTTCTGCGACTCTTTTCGACTCCATCTCGCACTCGCATCACCTCCATCAGCAGCCACGATTCCGCCCTCTGTATCCCAATGACAATGTCGGTCGCTTTCTGATGGCGCGCAGGAGCCTGTTGAAAAAATCGCCGGCGCGATTCCTCGAGATTGGGATGGGCGCGGGCCGGCACTGCAAACTGGCTCGAACTATGTCGCGAACTATGCGGATGGACGCCCGAAGCAATAGGCGTTGTTTCCAAAACCGTGGGTGGCAAGCGGGAATTCATGAAGCCCCGGGATGGGGCGAAAGAAGTACTACGAGCCAGGTGCCGGCGGGACGGCAGAAATCCTTAGCCGGGCGCTCAATCCTCCAGATAAAATCCCGCCGACGCCCCCACCCACTCCATATTCTTGTTGGCATCCACGCCCATCATCAACCCTCGCCCCATGCGGATGATCGTCAGCACCGGCGTCAACTCATCCAACCAAACATACATCACCCGGACCTCGGCTTTCGTCCTGCCAAACGGAGTCTCAATCACCGGTTCAAAATGCATTCGCTCCTGCAAAATATAATAAGGACGCCGCTCCGCCGGAATCGCCGCAATGTCCTCTTTGGTCGGAGCAATCACCACCCCCAGCCCCGCGAAGGAATAGAGCGGCTTCAGCGCATAATTTTCCAGGTCCGGTGGAATTTTCTCCAGCCGGTCCAGAAACCATGTCTTCGGCACCGACGCGTGATTCAAGTAGGGAATCGAAAACTTGCTGATTCTGAAATACCAGTTGGGATGCCCCGCCCACTCCACATCTAACTCATCGCGCCAATCGAACCCAAGCCTCACATTCTTGCGCTGCAATTCGTCGACGATCGTCCGGTTATAAATTCGCCGTATCGGAACCCGCTTTCCGTCGCGTTCATAGTAAAGATGCGACCGTTCTTTCTTGATGTCCACAATGTCGACGGTTCGCACCCCGAGCAACTTCTCGGTCAGAAGAAAATCCGGCAGCGTCTTCTGCTCCCAGGGATGAATCTCCATCAAAATCACATTCTCCGGATCACACTCGCCCACAATCGCCCGCCGCAAAAGTTCGCGATAGGAAGAAGTCTCGAGCCCGCTCAATAAATATTTGAGCGCCCCGGAAGCCGGAAGCCCGAAGCCGGGAGCCCGAAGTCCATAGGTCTCGATGTAAGCTTCCGCCAGCGGCCCCTGATACGCGTACAGAGAAGGGAAGGCCTGCAACTCCACCAGTTTCGGCTGCAGCTCACCGCGCGCATCGCGCACCAGCCCGAAATCCACCTGCACAAACATCGGATGCGACGGCTCATTCGGAACCTTGAACTCTACCGGAACCGCCTCGTCCGACTTTTTGCGATACTCCGTGCTATCGACCAACTGCAGAATCAGGTCTTGTCCGTCCGACGCCATCCGATCGATCAGCGACTTAGCAAAGAAGCACGGAGTCTCCGACAGCCGAAACTGCACATGCGCCCCGCAACCATCATCCACCGCCCGCAAAAACGCGCGATATCTGTCAGGAGTAAAGCCTTCGTTGAATGCCTTGCGCAAAGAAGGAATCATAGGCAGGAAAAATGTAGTACGCCGCTTGCAGTAGCCGAACCACCGTAGCGCCGGCGTCCCCGCCGGCCGTGGCGAGAGCCCCCGACCTCGCACTCAATAGCGAGGAAGTCGTAACCGTAGAAGCCGTGTCATTCCGACCGGAGCGAAGCGGAGAGGAGGAACCTGCTGTTTACCCGCACCGCCCAACCCCTCGTGTGTCGGCCGAACAAGGAGCTAGAAGCTGGAAGCTCTCTCACGCCGTCACCAGAAACTTCCCCTCGCGCATAATCTGCTCGTCATCCACCCAAATATTAAACTTCCGCCCCACCACATCGATGTGCGTCGTCGAATCCCAATCCGCCCCCGTGTGCGCCCCATACGGATTCCCAAACGCAATATGCACTCCGGGATACTTCTCATCCTGCAGAATCTCTCCAATCACATCTTTCAAATCGATGTTCGTCCCAATCGCAAACTCTCCCACGCGATCGCTGTTCTCGTCGGTGTGCGTGTATTTCCAGAAATCACTTTCCAGTTCGCGATTTTCCGAGTGCGCTTCGGTCAGCCGGTTTCCCTTCATGCGTATCCTCAACGGGTTCCCTGCCAGGTTCCCGAACTTCGCGCACAAGTAGTCGCCGACAACGCCGTCGATCACAAACGTCCCATTCACTTCGCCCGGCGTCGTAAAAATCTCCCCGCCCGGAAGATTACCCCATTTCTCCGGAAAAATGGGGAAACCTGCCGGGCGGGGAAATTTTTACGACGCCGGGCGACGTGAATGGGACGTTCGTGA
>CAZILJ010000906.1:0-7377 GCA_964539915.1 uncultured Acidobacteriaceae bacterium
TGATCACCAACTTCGGCAACGTAGTCACCGAGTTCATCGGCATTGCCACGAGCCTGGAGCTATTTGGCCTGCCCCGTCTCTATACCGTCCCGGTGTGCTGCGTAATCGTTTGGCTGATTGTCGTCAAGGGACAATACAAGAGTGTGGAGAAAGTGTTTCTGGCGGCGTCTTTCTTTTACGTGACCTATATCGTAGCCGGCGTGCTGGCCCATCCCATGTGGAAGGATGCAGCCATCGCAACCGTCAAACCGCCCGCCCTGAAGGCGTTTCGCGAGCAGGCGTACCTGTACATGGTGATTGGAGTAGTAGGGACGACGATCGCCCCCTGGATGCAGTTCTACCTGCAATCGTCGATTGTTGAGAAAGGGGTCTCGAAACGCGGATATAAGGCTTCGCGTATCGACGTCGTAACCGGCTGTATTTTCACGGATGTGGTGGCCTGGTTCATCATCGTGGCCTGCGCTGCGACGCTGTACGTTCACGGGTATCGCGATATCAAGTACGCCGCCGATGCCGCTCAGGCTCTAAAACCACTGGCCGGCGATTACGCCTATATTCTCTTTGCGGTCGGACTGTTCAATGCCTCTTTATTTGCTGCCTCGATCCTCCCGCTTTCAACTGCCTACACCGTGTGCGAAGGTTTGGGATTTGAATCCGGGGTGGGCATGAAGTTCGGCGAAGCGCCCGCGTTCTATTGGCTCTATACGTTTTTGATCGCGGCGGGAGGCGCCGTTGTATTGATCCCTGGTCTGCCGCTGGTCAAAATAGCGGTGCTCTCGCAGGTGGTGAACGGGGTGGTTCTGCCCTTTGTGTTGATCTTTATGCTGCTGTTGATCAACAAGAAGGAACTAATGGGCGAGTACGTAAACACCCGCCTGTTTAACGCCGTTGCCTGGTCGACGACAGTGGTGATGGTTGGACTGACGGTGGCGTGGTTTTGGACGCTACGGTCGGGTTAAAGGAATTTTCCCGCGGCTAGGTCGCGAACCAGCGTTCGATCTGCTTCCAGGAAGTCGTACTTCGAAAGATCTTTCGGTTCGGCCCATTTCATATCTCGAAAGATGCGGTTTTCGATTTCTTTCTGAAATTCGCGCACGATGAAGAAACGGAGTTCCACCATTCCGCCGTTGGGATACTCGTGTTGAATGCGCGCGATCTCGTCTCCGACCTTCGCCACGATCCCCAGTTCTTCCTCCAGTTCCCGGCGCAGGGCGTCGCGGGGCTGTTCTCCCTCTTCAATCTTTCCGCCGGGAAACTCCCACTTGAGCGGCATCGTCTGGTGACGCGTGCGTTGGCACACCAGCAGTTTGCCGTCTTTTACGATGAGGGCTGCGACGACCCGCTTCATGGTTCGCGCACGGCGGTTGCCTCGAGCGCGCTGGCCACGGGATCGACACAACTGGTGAACGTGAAAGCGAAAGCGGCCACTCCAACCGTGCAGCGCAGTTCCAATTCGTGCTCGCCGAACCTGTGGTTATCCACCAGAAAATACATGCGTGCCGAGCCGATGGCGATGTAGCTTTCGTCCTCACTCCCGTTTGAATTGGGTCGGAATCGCGTGTCTGGCGTTGCCTGCTTGCGAGTCAGCGGCTTGCCGTCTTGAAGGATGACAGCTTCGGCCGCGGTGGCGTGGGGGGACGCCATGACCAAGTTTACGGCGGCTGCTTCATATTGCAATCGTAAAGCGTGAGGTCCAGTCTCGGCCGCCTCGAAATACTCAGCGGTCGAGGCCCATCGCCCAATTGCGTAGAAGAAGTTTTGTTCTGGCTCGCCGGTAAAAACGTAGTCGGCAATCTGATCCTCTTTGAATCCGCCTTCGTTGCCAATTCGTCCGCGGTGGTGTCCCAGGTAGAGTTCGCTCGATCCGCGGTAACAGACGGCCCCCAGATGGTCTTCTTCGCGCAGGGGATCCATTAGCGTCGGTAACTCCACCTCGGGATCAATCTCGCGCAACAATTCCTGAATCCCCTGCTCGCACTCCGCGTATCCGCCTTCGCCGAAGTGACCGTAACGGAGATATCCGTCTTTGTCGAGCAGATACTTCGTCGGCCAGTAACGGTTGGCAAAAGCTTTCCAGATTTCGCGATTGCTGTCGATCAGGACCGGGTAAGTGAGTCCGAATTCGCGGATGCCCCGCTCCACGTTCGACTCGTATTGTGCGAATGTAAACTCGGGCGTGTGAACTCCAATCACAGTGAGACCTTTATCGCGGTAACGCTCGTGCCAGGTCTGCACATAGGGCAGAGTGCGAATACAGTTGACGCAGGTGTAATCCCAGAAATCGACCAGAACCGCGCGTCCGCGTAGCTGCCGGAAACTGAGCGGAGTCGAATTCAGCCACACCCGGCCGATCTCCGGAGCGCGGACTTTGCCCTTTTCCACTCTCATGGCTCGAATCTCACTGGCCGTCGGTTTCGAACTTTTTGCCTACGAGTCGGGCGCAATGTTGCACCAGTTCCTGGTGCTCCGCTGTGAAAGCCGCGGCGAAGTGGCTGT
This sequence comes from uncultured Acidobacteriaceae bacterium, assembly GCA_964539915.1. Taxonomy (GTDB): domain Bacteria; phylum Acidobacteriota; class Terriglobia; order Terriglobales; family Acidobacteriaceae; genus Sulfotelmatobacter. The sequence goes on from CAZILJ010000906.1 coordinate 2,497, forward strand.
CGATATCCAGTTCGCCCACGACTTTCCCGCGCACGAACACCGGGACAACGATCTCCGATTTGGTTTCCAACGAACAGGCCAAATAACGTGGGTCTTGGTTGACATCATCGACGACGACCGTCAGACCGCTGGAGGCAGCCGCGCCGCAAATGCCCTGATTGAGCGGGATGCGCGGGTGCGGCGTCATAGCCCCCTCGAAGGCACCGAGCACGAGCATGGGCGGCTGAGCGCCGGGTTCCAGCAGATAAAAGCCCACCCAGTTGTATTCCAGCATACGCTCGTGCAAAACCTTCACCATGGCCGGCATGAGTTCCTGCGAGCTGGGGACGGTCTGTGCAAGCTCAGTGAGTTGGTTACGGACTTCTTCGATTCTGCCAGCAGTGTGCATCAATGGAATCTTAACTCACCGCGTAGAATTCTCCTCAGGGGATGCGGAAACGTCCGCAATCTGCCGGATTCCTTTCGTCGAAGGAAATAGCTCGGGATGAATCGCGAAAGCCAACGCCTGCAAACCCTGCAACAGAGTGGGTGCGGGAGTATTCAGAAATTCATCGCGAACGCAGAAAACTTGGCCGGTGAGCCCCGCGCAGGTCCTCTGCCAGCCCCGATCCGGAATGATCTTCTCCAACGGCACGCGGTCTCCCGCGCCACACCATGCGGCAACGATCACCTCGGGATCGAGATGCTGAACTGCCTCGGCTGTGGCCTGGCGACCAGGTGTGCCCACGAAGTCCCCTCCAGCGGCGTCGACCAATTCCGCGACCCAGGTTTGCGACGCGATGAGCGGCTTGCCCCATTCCTCACACCAGACTCTGGGCCGTCGAGCAGCGGCGGTATGTCGGCGTACTTCTTCGACCTTGGCCTGCATGGCCTCGATCACCTGTTCGCCCCGATCCCTGGCGCCAACTGCACCCGCAAGGGTTGCAATGTCGGTATAAATATCGGCGATGGTTTTCGGGGCGAAGCCAAGAAAACGGGTTCCGGCTTTCAGGATTTCGCTCACTGCCTTTTCTTGATAAGGAACAGCCGCAATCACCAGGTCGGGACGAGCGGCGACGATCTGGGCAGTGTCGGCAGTCCACGAGTCGGCCAGAATGAGACGCGAGCCATCGGCGACCTTAGGCACAACGTCAGCGCAATATCGCGTACAGGCCACCACCCGGTCAAGTTCGCCGACAGCGTCCAGAATGACGGTGGCGCTTGGTTGAAGGCATGCAATGCGTTGTGCGGCGTGAGCGGAGGGCATGATTTCGCAGTAAGGAATCAGGGCCGGATCTGGTTGAGCGCCGCAGACAGCGCATCCAAGGCTAATTGCGCGGCATGGGTCGATGCCTGCGGCAAACCGCCCACGGCGGCAATCAATGTATCGCGCTCGAGTGCTCGGATTTCTACGACAGTTTGCCCAGCTACCAATTCCGTCAGAGCCGATGCGCACGCCATCGACGGCACGCAGCCTTTCGCTTTGAATCGGATTTCCTCGATACGACCGGATTTAATTCTCAAACTCAAACGAAGCACGTCTCCGCAGGCGGGATTCTCAATTTCCGCCGTCGCGTTAGCGTCCAAGACCTCGCCCGGGTTGCGCGGATTCTGGAAATAGTCGAGCAGTCGGGCCGAGTACATAGAGTGAAATTATAGGCCTCCGAGCGTTGGGTTCTGGGCGACTGCAAGCAGAACTTTAGTCGCGAGTTCCGTCCGGGAAGTAAATCGCCCAGCCTCTCTCGCGGGCGGCGGCTTCCAGATCAGGATTCGGATTCACCGCGAACGCGTGTTTGGCCATCGCCAGCATGTCGGCGTCCCAGCGGGAATTGCCGAAGGCCGCGTCGATCTCCTTCTTTACGACTGCGCGCAGCGCCTTGGGTTTGCCGGCCCCCGAGGGGATACATGCCAGGCGGTCCGTGATCACGCCATTCTCAATTGCGACTTTCGTCGCGAGGATGTGGTCTTGGGCAATGCCGAACGGTTTCATGCCGGGGCGGATCAGCCACTCGTTCGAGGAGGAAACCGCCCACACGTCACAACCCCGCTGCCGCAGTCCGTGGATGAGCTCCTGCATTTCGGGAAAGATGTGACCGGGAAAGGCATTCTCCATAAAATCCCAAGCCGCTTTCATCATGACGGCCTCGGTCATCCCCTTATGCATCGTGACCATTTCTCCGCACATGTCTTCTTCGCTCACGCTGCCGGCTTTGTACTCGAGGTAACGGGCGCGCATGGCGCGGCCAACTTCGGCAGGCACGACACCGTGATTGATTTCCCAATCGAAGAATCTTTCCCCTGCATCGCCAGACCAGAGCGTGCCGTCGCAATCGAAGGCCGCGACTTTCGGTCCGAGCCGGAGAACCGAGTCAAGGAATTCCTTCTTGGTGAGAGGGAGGGTTTGGGACCCGGGGTTTTTCATGTACTTCGACGATAACGTGCCGAAGCCAGAGTGCGCAATCGCGGGATGATTAAAAGATGGTCAGCAAGTCTTCGCCACGAGAGCAGAGTAGTCTTCCGGTGTGTTGATGTTCACGGCCGCGAACGGATCGCTTACGGCGACGTAACGGATGTGGTCCTGGTAGCGATGCTCAACCTCGCGGGCGCTCGAGGTGGCGGGCGCCTGGAGAAACTTTTCGATCAATTCGCGACCTACAAGATACGGATGCCCGTGTTTGCCGGAGAATTCGGGGACGACTGCCCATATGTTTTGCGGAGCGGATTCGTACTCCTCCCGCAGCAGCTGGGTGGTTGCGGCGCTCACCGGAGGGCGGTCGACGAGTGTGATTACGGCGGCGTCCCGGCCCCGGTTGAGCACTTCGTGCAATCCCACCTGAAGGGAACTGAACTGGCCCCGGCTTGGGTCAGGATTGGTGACGATCGATGCTCCGCTCGCATAGGCTATCGGCGCCAGCGCCGCTTCGTTCTTGCCCACTACGATGAGGATGAAGTCGGTGGACAGTGTCAGAGAGCGAATCGCTGCTGACAAAAACGTGCTCGTGGACGGCGGCACCCCGGCAACTTGAGGCGGCCATGGGAGCAGGGCTTTGTCGGTGCCCATGCGCGAAGATTCGCCCGCGGCAAGTATTACTCCGGCAAAACTCGGGGCACGGGCCATGATGCGGAAGATAGCAGAAAGCTCACGGAAAGTCAGTGAGCAGAGACTCTCAAAGGGGCTGATCGTCGGCTTCCAACGTCTGTGCAGCGGCCGCGGGTTCAGCGTCTTGGCGCGCTCCCTTGAACCAACTCAGATGAGGCAAGTTCGAACTGGCGTGCCGACGGAACGCAATTAACTCAGCCGTGATGGCAATAGCGATCTCTTCCGGGGTGATGGCGCCAATGTCGAGCCCGACCGGAGCGTGAACGCGATCAAACAGATGGGCCGGCACGCCCTCTTTCCGCAGCGTCTTGAATATCTCGATGACCTTGCGCTTGGAGCCAATCATCCCTACGTAGCCCGCCCGCGTCTGCACGGCCCAGCGCAGGATGCGCATGTCGTCACGGTGACCGCGCGTCACGATTACGATGTAGGAAGATTCGTTGGGATCGAGTTTCTGCGTGGCCTCTTCGAAATCGAGGGCGTGAATTTCGCGAGCGGCCGGGAATCGTTCTTTCGTGGCGTATGAGGACCTGTCATCGGTGACCGTAACCTCAAAGCCAGCTGTGGCCGCCACCTGGCAAAGGTTCAGAGCTACGTGGCCCGCTCCGAATAGATAAAGTACTGCTGGAGGTAGAATCGGTTCCACAAAAATCTCCAGCGTTCCACCGCAAACCAAGCCGGTGTCGTACTTGGGATCCTGGTTCAAGTCGAACTTTAAGGTTCGAGGTTTCTCCGACTCCATCACTTCGCGAGCCGCCTGCCAGACATCGGCCTCCACGCAGCCGCCGCCGATCGTGCCGACGATTGAGCCATCATCGCGGACTAGCATCTTTGCGGTACGGAACGAAGGAATCGATCCCCGCACGTTGACGATGGTCGCCACGGCACCTCGGCGCCCGCTGCGCCGTAGTTCGACGATTTGTTCGTAAATATCCATTCCTCAACCGTCTGCAATTCTGATTATCATTCGGTTAACAAGGGCGAGTCAATTATGACGCCGATCGGGCAGCGAGCATTCCCGGAGCCTGTGAGATTTGTGGTAGCGTCACTCTGATACGGAGAAAGTGCTTATGAAAGCAGTCCGCATTCACGCCTTCGGTGCATCCGAAGTCTTGATGTATGAAGAGGTTCCCGATCCGCAGCCCCGCAAGGATCAGGTGCTGGTGCGGGTGAAAGCCTGCTCACTGAATCATCTGGATGTGTGGGTACGCAAAGGGCTCCCCGGCGTGAAGCTTCCGCACATCCTCGGCAGCGACATCGCGGGTGAGGTGGCGCAGGCTGGCGAGTATGTCAGCGGGCTCAAGAGCGGGCAGCGGGTGTTGATTGCGCCCATGCATTTCTGCGGACACTGCGTCGCCTGTCTTGCGGGAATGCAGAATCAATGCCGTGAGTTCACCGTTCTCGGAAATGGAGTCGACGGGGGGAACTGCGAGTTGATTGCCGTGCCTGCGGCGAACGTGATTCCCATTCCCGACGCTCTCGATTTCAACCAGGCTGCGAGCGTGCCGCTTGTGTTCGTGACCGCTTGGCACATGCTGGTGGGGCTCGCCGGAGTGCGGGGTGGGCAGACCGTGCTGGTATTAGGTGCAAGCTCCGGTGTAGGCATCGCTGCTATCCAGATTGCGAAGTTGTTTCACTGCCGGGTCATCACCACGGCAGGCGATGAGGCGAAGCTTGAGAAGGGACGCGCACTTGGCGCGGACTTCGGCATCAACCACTACCAGCAGAAAATCTCAGAAGAGGTGCGGAGGATTACGAACAAAGAAGGCGTCGACATTGTCATCGAGCACGTGGGAAAGGCC
>CAZILJ010000907.1:0-9092 GCA_964539915.1 uncultured Acidobacteriaceae bacterium
ACCGAGGCGACGCTGCATCGCCCCGGTGAACGCACCTTTTTCGTGGCCAAAGAGTTCGGAAGAAATCAGCGATGGGGCAAGGGCTGCGCAGTTCACGCTCACGAAGGCGCGTTGCGACCGACGAGATCGCTTATGGATGGCGCGGGCAACCAATTCCATACCAGTTCCAGTCTCTCCACTAACAAGAACGCTCGAATCGGTGGGAGCAACTTTCGTTATCCGAGAAAGCACTCCCTGCAACGCCGACGAGGTGCCGACGATCTCTTCGAACATGAACGCTTGGTCGATCTCCTCCCTGAGCACTACGTTGTCGTTTTTTAGGTGATCTCTCAGACGCTTGATCTCTTCAAACGCTTTCTCCAGGTCGGCTCGCGCGCGGTGATGTTCGGTGACGTCTATTGAGGCCCCGACAAATTCCACGACGTCGCCGCGTTCGTCCAGGATGGGATGGCCGATACTGCGGATGTTTTTGATCGTTCCGTCTGGAAGAACAATCCGAAAATCTGCCTCAAAATCAGTTTTTCTAAGCAAAGCCGCCGCGTAAGCTTGTTCGACCTCGGGCCGATCTTTGGGATGCATCCTGCTGAAATAGAAATCGACCGACGATGCGTCATCTTCGGGTTCAATGGCGTACATTGGAAGCCCTTCCGGGGAGATTGTCACCTTCCCTGATAAGACCTCTTGTCTCCAACTGCATGTGCGGGTTAAGTTTTTTCCCGTTCCATCCACTCGCGGACGTACTCCGGACAGTTCTCCAGCTTCATCCCATCCGCCTCGCAATCTCTTAGAAATTTCACCGCGTCGCGATCTGCCAGCCTCACGTCTCGTAAATCCAAAACGATGGTTCTGTGGTCCACGTCAAAGAGCGCCTTCAACTCCGCGACCTCCTCCGCCTTCATGTGCCCACTTAGAGTAAAAACTGTGATTCCCTGCCGCACCGATCGCTCGATCCTCAAGGTCATGGTTAGGTTGTTTGCCCAGTCAGCCATGGCGTTGCTGCATTGTTGCCATCGCGGCTCTTGATGGATGAAGATGCAACAAGAAGGCCAGATGTAAGGCACTGAAACGACAGGCTTTGGGTAGACATTGGAGTGACGGAATTCCGGGAAGTGCCGGATTTCCGGGAATTGACAGGAGGGAATACTACTCCTTAGAGATAAACCTGTGTTTCTTGATTCCAAGCTGCTTAATTTTCGTGTCCAGCGTCGATCGGGGAATTCCGAGTTTCGCTGCCGCACCTTCTGGGCCGGCGACTTTCCCTTTGGATGCAGCTAGGGCTGTTTCAATAATTTTTCTCTCCTGATTCTGGAGAGTGTCTGGCAAAGGACCTGGCAACTCTTGCCGAGCTGCCTCCTGGCTGGCCAGCCAAGCCTTTTCGATCCAAAAAGTGTCGCCGCTGCTCAGGATCACCGATCTCTCAACGATGTTTTGCAGCTCACGGATATTTCCCGGCCAAGGATAGGACTGGCACTGTTCCAGCGTGTTCGCGTCGATTTTGCGAATTTGCTTCCCGGCTTTCTCCGCGTAGCGTTTTACGAAATACTCCACGAGCATCGGAATGTCCTCCTTCCGTTTGCGCAAAGGAGGCACTTCAATCGGGAAAACGTTTAGCCGGTAAAACAAGTCGGTTCGAAACTTTCCCGCGGCAATGGCCGCCGTTAAATCGCGGTTGGTTGCAGCTATGACACGAACGTCGGTGGAAAGACTTCGGTTACCTCCCACTCGTTCGAATTGCCGCTCCTGCAGTACTCGGAGCAACGCAATCTGGGTCTCTGCGGGAAGGTCGCCGACCTCGTCTAGAAAAATCGTACCGGAATGTGCAACCTCAAAGCGGCCCTGGCGGAGCTGCAACGCGCCGGTGAAGGCGCCATTCTCGCGGCCAAACAGCTCCGACGCGATCAAGGAGGAAGGAATCGACGCACAGTTTACGCTGATAAACGCCTGGCCGGAACGTTGCGAGTGCTTGTGTATGGCGCGAGCAATCAATTCTTTTCCGGTGCCGGTTTCGCCGGTGATCAGCACCGTGGAGTTGGTGGGCGCCACTTTCGCAATGCTGGAGAGCACGGTTTGCAGGGCCGGTGACGAGCCCACAATGTCTTCAAACATGAAAGCCTGATCGATTTGCTCCCTCAGCGCAAGGTTTTCGTCACGCATCCTCTCCTCGGCCTGCTTGCGATCCTCGATATCGGTCCCAGTTGCATACCAACGAATAATGTGCCCCTGGTCGTCGCGAAGAGGATTGTAGCGGACAAGAAACCACCGATAGTTACCGTCTTTTCCAAGCGCTCGTTGCTCAAGTTCAAAAGGCTTACCGCGCGCGAGCGCCTCTTGGCGCTCCTCGCGCAGCCTTTCCACGTCCTCGGGGTGGAAGACCCGTGCGCGCTGGTCTTCTCTCTGCACGTCTTCCAAAGTGAGACCGATGTAATCGAGCACTGCCTGATTTGCATAAAGGGCTGTCCCATCCGGGCGGAACACGTAAATATAACTGGCGATGGCGTCGGTCATCCGCCGAAGCTCTTCGGGAAGGGAACGGGCAGCTGCCAGGTTGGTCGAACCTGCGTCGATAAAGAGGAGTTGACCGGATCGCACCATCGGAGCCATCTCTTTCCCCAGAGCGAACTTCCGCTCGGCGGACTCCTTCCTTCGCTCAAGTGCGGAACCTGAGGCTGCAGACATGGCTAGGGCGCCCCCATAGACACGCGTGCATCGTCCCTGAGCTGCCAGATCGCGTAGAGCACGGCGAATCGTGTCTTCGGAGGTTTGAAACTCTTGAGCCAGGTCGGTTGCCAGAACCCGACCATCCTTTTGGATACGCTGCAGGATCTCCTTCTGCCGTTCCGCGGGCATAAGAGTCTTTGCGGACATGATCACCTCGACTCGAAAACACCCGGACATTATGCAACAACAATTACAAACATGCAACATCGTGTATCATTTGGCAGATTCTTGCAATTTCCTTCCTTGTTCTGCACGTTTATTCGTGATAATTCTTGTTTATGAATGATTCGTTATTGCCGACATCCAGAAGAGAAGTGATCGCAGACAGACTCGATGCGGGACTCTCTGTTATCGCCTCCGAGTTGGCGGAAGAGTTCCAGATTTCTGAAGATGCGATACGGCGTGATCTGCGTGCGCTCGCCGCAGAAGGTCGCTGTAAGCGGGTGTACGGGGGCGCCCTTCCTGAGTCATCTGCCTCTGGATCGCTGGCAGAACGCGTGCTGGTTCAACCAAGAGAAAAGATTCTGCTCGCGCGCACCGGTGCGCGCCTGATTCAACCGCGAGGGTTAATCTTTCTGGACGGGGGCAGCACGAATCTGGCACTCGTAGCAGAATTGCCCGAGAACAAGTTCCTGACCGTCGCGACTAATTCCGTTCCGGTGGCGAATGCTGTCCTTAACCGGAAGGGGCTCAAACTCTTTATGGTCGGCGGCGCAGTAGAAGCTGATCTAGCCGCGTGCGTCGATGCCGAGGCTGTTCTCGCCGTGCAGAAAATGAATATCGATCACTGCTTTCTTGGCGCCTGCGCAGTTTCTTCGAAATTAGGGCTTGGAGGATTCAATCCTGCAGATACGCTTTTCAAACGGGTCCTGCTATCCCGTAGCCAGAAAGTAACTGCGCTCGTGACGCTCGACAAGCTTGAGACCCGAGCACCACACGTCATCGGCCCGCTAGAGTTCGTCCATGAGTTGGTTGTTCCACACGATACCCCCTCCCATCTTTTAGCGACACTCGGAAAGGCCGGTACCACCGTTCTGACTGCCGACGAGCCACCTCAACCCGCCGCGATGGAAGTATGACCTGTCACCCGTCGCTGATCACTCAAAATCGGGTCGATCTCCTTAACTATAACTATTGTGATTACACCTTTGAGTGCGCCGATCACTGGTAGCTCAACGCCATCCGTGTTCAGGGATCGACCTTCTCATCCCATCGATTGCCTGGGTTTTTCGATAATCGGATTCGCGCCAGCGAGGCCCCAAGGCCACCAATTCCAGTCACCAGCCAGAGCGAGAAGGGCAGGGCCGATCACTATCCGGACCAGCGTCGCGTCAATCAAGACGGCGACTGCCAGGGTGAAGCCGAGCATTTTAATCACCAGGAAGTCTCCCAAGGTAAAGCCCGTGAACACCACAATCATGATCGCCGCGGCGCTTGTGATCAACCCCGCGGTTTTTGCCAGAGCCTCGGTGATCGCTTCGTTTTCGCATAGGCCGGTCCTCCGGGCTTCGAGGACTCGTGCGACCAGGAACACTTCGTAGTCCATGCTCAAACCGAACACGATCGCGAAGGCAAGGATGGGTACGATGGGAAAGACGCCAACTGTTCCTTCAGGCACGCCCAGGAAACGGCATCCGTGCCCCTCCTGAAAAACCAGAACTAAGGCGCCGAATGCGGCGCCGACGGAAATCAGGTTCAGTGCGACGGCCTTCGCGGCGGCGAACACGGACCGGAAACCGACAAAAAGCGCCAGGAATGTCGTTGTTACGACCAGTGCGATCACCCGAGGCAGCCGGTCTGCGACCGCATTCGCGTAGTCGGCATTCAAGGCGGGAATGCCGCCGATGCTGATCTTCGCACCGGGCACGCCGATCAGATCGGCGACTGGGAGTCGGCGGAGTTCCCCTACCCAGCGAATCTGTTCCGCCGGCAGTACCCCTGACGCAGGTAAGATCTCCACGAGCGTAGCCCTTCCGTCGGCTCTGAGAAAGCTCCTGCGAGTCTCCGAAGATAGAGACCCAATGAAGTTACGACGGCCCTCGGTGAGCGTTGCCAGCGATATCACGCGATCGGCCCGTGGGTCGCTGGCTAATCGAGCCGAAAGGAGGGTAGCCGCGTTCCACCCGGAATCGGTTTGCGAAATCGAATCCGACGGAAGCTCCAGTATTACACGGAGCGATTGGACAATGCCGCCGCGCCCCATTCTCTCGAGCGAATGGAATCCCCTTACCGATTCCGCGGAGGGCGGGAGCCAATCCCCTCGAGGGAGTTCGGTGTTTAAGTGAGTGGCTTGCGACGCCAAAAGCAGTAGCGGAACCCCAGCGAGAAAGAGTGCGATCCAGGGATGTGACGTGACCGCCCGGCCCCAGCGTTTCCATCCGTCACGCGCATCGATGCAAGAGTCTTGATTCAACTTTCGCCTTCTGAATGGGAGGGCGCCGGCATCGACTCTCGTACCAAGGAGTGCCAAGCCCGCGGGAAGCAGAGTATTGGCGAGCAAGACACTCGTGCCTGCGACGACGAATCCTGCCGCTCCGATGGAGCGAATCTCACTGATGGGAACGGTCAGGAGCGCCACAAATCCGATCGCAACGGTCGATGCCGAGACCAGCAAAGTGTGGCCGGCCTGACGGGCGGCTATATCCGACGCTTGGGAAGAACCGTGCCCGGCGGATAGAGCTTCACGGAAGCGGCCCACCATGAGGAGAGCGTAATCAATCCCGAGGCTAAGCCCGAGCATTGCCGCCAGATTGTGAACCAGGATGGAGAGGTGCCAACGCATAGCCAAAATCGACACGAGACCCAGCGCCATCGCGATGGCGAGTTGACCAACGGCCAACGGGATCAGCGCTGCGACCACGCTGCCGAAGGCCAGCAGCAGCAGTCCAAGCGTAGCTGGAAGGACCAGAGCCTCTCCCCTGCGCACGTCATGCGAACTGGCCTCGCGGAGATCGAAGTTGAGCGGCAGCTCACCCGTCAATTCCAGTTTCACGGCTGGATAGCGGCTACGGAACTGATCCTCGAGCATCCGCGCCTGCTCACGAATCTTGGGGACCAGCAATTCGGGCGAGCCGTTCACTGGCGCGAGTCCGATGATGACAAAGGTACCGTGTCCGCGTCCGAGGAAAATCGGATCGGGCTGGTCGAGGCGACTGACGATCGCGGACACGTCAGGGCCGTTCAGTGCATGGACGATCGTCGCCAATGCTTGCGTTCCTTCGTCGGAGTCGGCGGGCGGCAACCCCTGGATCACGAGGACGACACGGTCCACGAACGGCGAGTGGAAGCGCGTAGCCAGTTGTTGGGCAACATACTCCGCCTCGCTTCCTTTCACGTGCACGGCGGTATCGAGGCGGCGCTCAACATGGAAAGATAATGGAGTGAGCGCCAGCGCCAGCGCGGCGGTTAAAGCGGCGACCCAATAACGGGGTCGCACTGGACCGGCAGTGTTCAAGTCACGCGCCCTGTTCATCTGGCTCCCTGTCCGGGACGACTTGTTCTTCGTGACGTACCGGAAGCGGGCCGGATGTCTGGAAGCGCCGTAGCCAGGCCGTTTCAAGCGGCTGGGGTGGACGCCACTGTTCGAGGTATGTCGCCAGATAAGCACGCGTGGGTGGCTCAGCCGCGATCTTCGGAAGATCGATCCACGGAACCCAGGCGGCCACATGACGGGTTAGGTGATAGTTGAAATGTAAATAGAGCAGTTCGAACGGGGGCCAAAGATGGAGGTCTACCGCTCGTCCCTGCGCTACAGCATCGCGGAACACGAGTCGATCGGGATTGTGTGGATCCGCTATCTTACCGTTCATTGCTGTTTCCGAAAAACCAGGGTTTCCTTTATTCGTTCTCCAGTGCCTAACAACCCAGTCGTGGTCAGTGTCATCTGCTGTCCATCTGCGGAGACGACCCAGCGATCTTGATCGGCGATTTCATCCCCTCGTTTGTAGGTCGAGTCAACGGTGTGGGGATCAATGAGAGCTAAGGCGACGGTATCGTCACGCGAGTCTTTCAGTGGATAATCCCGGCCGTCGAAGTTTGCCGTATAGCTGAACTCGCCGGCGAAACGAACTCCGCCCTTTCCGTCCGGTTCGATCTTGATCGCGAGCCCTTGCCGTAATCGAGTCTTACTGAAATCCTGCGTCCACTCGCCGATGAATGGGTTGCCAGCGTCGTGCGTGCCTCCGCTTCGCTCCCACACAGTGATCTGGTCTTCGCGTCCCGGTTGGACCGTGGTGGTGGTCAACTCCTTGCGGTCGCTCGAAACCTTGTCGTGAAGCGTCGCTACTAGTGCGCCATTCTTCTTTTCCTTAATTTCAGCCTGGTTCTTATTAATTCTGCGCATCACGATCTGATTAAACGCTGGAATATTTCGAACGTGGTTGTCGTGCCCATCCCAGCTCGAGGTAAACTCGACGTTAACCCCCGAAATTACTACATGCACCCCCTTGCCTGCATGGGTAATGGAAAGCACTCTCGGGGGATCCAAAGCAGAATCCGCCGAAACAAGCTTCCAGTTGCCGATGCGCGGATCGGCGGCGAAGAGCCTGGCAGAGACAGCCACGATCCACATTAGTTTCAGCATCGACAATTGGCGGATCATTGTGGTCCTCATATTTCAGCACAGACTCCCGGCAAATCAAGGCCACATCTTACAACAGGTGCTGTTAACCAGCTTTGCGCACCGGATGTCACAATTTCGATTCGATCCAGCTGCGCCCGCGCGATAGGCAGATTTTCTCTCAGCAGGGTTGCCCCAGACCTCTTTGTGAATTTGCATGAGCCATGTGGCGATGTAAAGGGCTGTCCCCTGAGTGGATTAGTGCCGACTCGTCCACAGGTTAGACGATAGTGATCCCTGGCATGATCGGTCCGGCTCTGGGCATTAAATGGTTGACAATACGCAGCATTCTTGAGGGAAAAATGGTCAAATGTGCCCATGCGAACTTGGGCAGTTGCTGATATATCGCCATTATAGTCATTGACGAAATGAGTCAAATGAGTCACACGGGTAGGACGGTGACGCGAACGTGTCCCTTGTTCGGCTCTCACCTGCGCTGCGACCGCTTTTCTTGCTGCTTTCCTCAAATCCTTCCGTGCGGGCTTCGTCTTTGGGTAAGGAGTTGATGTCGAAATGGTTGAGATGAAATCGTGACCTGAGTCCGACTGATCGGCAGCCGAGCTGAAGAACCGGTGGACGCGAGTTCGGTAGCAGAGGAAAGTCAAGTTCCCATCGCGAGGCATTTGGTGATTTCGCGGAGTTTGCCAGAAGTGACGGCGGGGTGCGCGCACGGCTCTTTACCGCTTGTCGCCTGGTGGGGTCTTCGAAATCAGTTCTGGCTGCGAAGGGAGCTGAGTGCTACTCCAGGTCCCGCCCAGCGCCTCGATGAGCTGAACGCTCGCCGTCATCTGCTGCATTCGCAGATTGACGGCCGTCTGCTGATTGCTCAATAACGTGGTCTGAGCCGTGATCACGTTGAGGTAAGGGTCGATCCCCAGTTTGTATCGGTCGGTCGCGACGGTGACATTTCTCTGGGCCGATCTTACGGCGGCGTCTTGCTGCCGAATTTCCTGCGAAAGGATTCTCAGGGCGGCCAGATTGTCTTCGACCTGCTGAAACGCCGTCAACACGGTTTGCCGGTAGTTGGCGACCGCCTGATCAAAAGCGGCTTGAAACTGCTGAACTGTCGCCCTCCGCAGACCCGCGTCGAACAGTGTTTCTGCCAGAGTTGGTCCGGCGGACCAGACGCGAGCTGGCCAGCTCAGCCAGCTTGCGATCGAGTCGCTCGCGAATCCTGCCGTCCCACTCAGCGTCACGGTGGGGAAATAAGCGGCCTGGGCGATGCCGATCTGCGCATTCGCCTGGGCCATGAGCCGCTCATTCGCAGCTATGTCGGGACGCCGCTCCAGCAATTGCGACGGAACCCCAAAAGGAATGGCCGGCGGCTTGGCTTTCAAGGGCTCGACAGGAATCTAAAAGGTCGATGCCGGTTGACCCACGAGAAGGGCAATTGCATGCTCGAACTGAGCCCGTGCGATGCCCAGATTCGTATCCTGGGCCTCGGTGGCTTCCAACTGAGTCTCGGCCTGGGCGACGGCTTCGTCGGAATCGATGCCGGTGTCGTAGAGTGCCTGCGTGAGCCGGAGAGACTCCCGATAAGCCACCACGGTGGAGTCCAGGAGCTGCTTGAGTGCGTCCTGGGTGCGGAGTTCGTAGTAATCGACGGCCACTTCCGCCTGCGCAGTTAATCGCGTGTTTTCCACATCCGCTGCGCTGGATTGCGCGGAGGCCACGTTGCTTCTCACCGTGTTCCGAACGCGGCCGAAGAGGTCGGGTGTCCAGGAGGCATCGAATGGCAGCGAGTATTCCGTGTATT
>CAZILJ010000908.1:0-4343 GCA_964539915.1 uncultured Acidobacteriaceae bacterium
TGGTGTAGGTGATTGTAAGCCAAGACCGCGAGGTTGAAAAGGGACTTTCCCACGGCCGAAAAAATAATTCTGTGGCTGGCCGGCAACGACCCGTCACCGGCACGGAAGACTAGCCCAGAACCGATCGAACCGAAGATTGAGCCGGGGGCCGAGGTTCGTGCTGCTGCGGGTGAAGGGTGGAAACCCGGGGGAAAACGGAAGACTCGGAAGTCTCTGGGAGATATTCGTAGCCTTCGATACGAACCGCAACGCCAATCTTGGTTTCCCGAGAGGCGTCCGAATTGGCCGCAGAGGGTGGCCTGACCACTCGCAGGATGCGACCACGGCAGCGGATGGGCATACTTTCGCCCAGGGTGATCTCAGAGGGCATGCGAAGTGTGAGTTCGATTTCGGCGCCTTCGGCAAGTGGAGCGTCCGTAAAAAAGAAGACTCCGCGCGAACTGACATCCTGCGTGAATCCAACGCTCTGCAGATGGGCCGCGGCCTGGCAGATGGAGAGTGGAAGAAGGTAAGAAAAACGCTGTCCAGCACGGCGTTCAACTTGAACCGCAGGAGTGGTCACAGTGGCGTCCTTCCTTGGCCGATCCGAACTTGCCGATCGCCAAACCCAGACGCCTACTTTAGCGCAGGGCAGACCATAAGAAAAGACCCAAGTTCGCAGGGTACGCTGCCGCACCCCTATACCATCTTAAGCTCAGATCTGGAACCAAGTCCAGGCGCGGAAGTGCCGAAAACTGCGACCCGCTTTCGGAAAAATCAAGGGGCGAGTTTCACTCAGGCCGGCAGAGCGGATGGGCACGATATAGTAGAGGTGCGAGATGACAAGTCGTCATCCAAACTGATTCGTGGCTGATCCAAAGAATTCCATCCAAGAGAACGCGCCTGCGGGCAGCGCACCCCCGGGCGAGCGCCGCGGAGCGCGATGGCAGGCAGCCGGGCGCGCTCTGCGGCATCGCAACTTCCAGCTGTTCTTCAGCGGACAACTGATTTCCCTGATCGGCACCTGGATGCAAACCGTGGCGCAGTCGTGGCTTGTGTACCGCCTGACGGGTTCCGGATTGAAGCTGGGCGCGGTGGGATTTGCCAGCCAGATTCCGGTCTTCCTCTTTGCGCCCATCGGGGGGATCGTCGCGGATCGCAGCCATCGCAAGCATGTCGTGATTGCTACCCAAGTCGCGTCGATGCTGCTGGCCTTCGTGCTGGCGGCGCTGACCCTGACGCACAGAGTGCAGGTGTGGCACGTATTCGTTCTGGCGGCCCTGTTGGGCGTGGTGAATGCTTTCGATATTCCCGGCCGCCAGTCGTTCCTGGTGGACATGGTGGGCAAAGAGGACCTGATGAATGCCATCGCGCTGAATTCTTCCATGTTCAACGGCGCGCGCGTGATTGGGCCGGCGGTGGCGGGCGTTTTGGTGGCGAGGCTGGGTGAGGGCTGGTGCTTTTTCGTGAACGGCGTCAGCTACATTGCCGTCATCATCGGATTGATGTTGATGGATGTCCACGCCCCGCCACGGGTGTCGGGAAAAGGGTCGCCGCTCGAGCACATTATTGAAGGGTTTCAATTTGTCAGCCGCACCGCGCCCATTCGGGCATTGATGTTGCTGCTCGGAGTCGTAAGCGTGACAGGCATGCCCTACGTGGTGTTGATGCCGATTTTTGCCGACAAGATATTGCACGACGGCGGCCAGGAATTCGCGACCCTGATCGGATCCCACGATCTGGGGGCGGTGCGGCTGGGGATCCTGATGGGCTCAGCCGGCGTCGGAGCGCTGTTGGGCGCGCTCACTTTGGCCGTGCGCTCGGGGGTGAAGGGTTTGGGAACGTGGATCTCGGTTTGCTGCGCGGGCTTCGGATTCAGCCTGATGCTCTTTGCCTTTTCGAAATCCTTCTGGCTCTCGGTCCTACTGCTGTTGCCGGTGGGGTACTTCATCATGCTGCAGATGGCGGCGTCGAACACGCTTATCCAGGTCATGGTTCCCGACGCATTGCGGGGACGGACCATGGCCGTCTATTCGATGATGTTCATGGGAATGGCTCCCATTGGGGCGCTGCTGGGCGGCGCGTTGTCGGATCGCCTGGGCGCAGCGATGACGGTCGCGATCGGCGGGCTGGCGTCGGTGGCGGGAGCCTGGTGGTTCGGTCTACAGCTGCCAAAGATCCGCGTCGAAGCGCGAAAGCTGATCATCGCGCAGGCAATGGCTGGCGGAGAACCATCCGAAGAGATGACCGCACCCGTGGTGGAAGAGTAAAACCGCCGAGCCCTCAAAGCTCTCGATATCCAGAAAGTTCTTAAGTCCGCCGCTGACGGCGGGGACAGTCTCGGCCTACTTACGTACCGCGCTGCGGCCGAGCGCAACCAGAAAGATTGCATTTTTGCCGCGCGCATGGGGCGAGAAGAAGCTGGCCACATCGTCGTCGTAAAAGGTGAGGCCGCTGGCGCCCAGCCGCTGCGCGTAAGCGCCAAGATAAAGTTTGCCGCCGATTATTCCGGCTTCCAGTTGCACGGCGCGATATCCGCGGTTGCCGAAGCGCTGCATAATTTTCTTCAAGTCAGCCAGAAAAAAGACATCGACTGCCGCATCCGCGGGGAGCTGTTGTTCGAGCCCCAGGTAGCCGGCCTTGTCGCGAAAGTTTCCGGGCTTGAGCAGTTCGAGAAGCTTTTGTTGCCAGTGGTAAGTGTAGGCTCCGGCCGGCAGACCTTCGACGTTGTTCACGATCAGATACAGATCATTCAGATGGCTTCCGAGCGGATCCAGAAAATCGGCGGGAATGCCGCGCGTGGCGCGATCGAGCATGGTAGCAAGCTGAGGCAGGGTGATCGGATCGCGGGAAAACTGTCGCGTAGAACCGCGCCGTGAGATGACTTGCTCGATGGAATCTTGAGCAGCGGCGGAGTCACCGAGCGGCTGCATCGCCGTGATGGTTCCCCTCGGTGCCGGAAGCTGTTGCAAAGGTGTCTTGCCACGCCACGACGACACTGCCTCGCCCGAATCGAGCGAGGAAGCGTCATGCATTTTACGCATGGCCGGATACTCGAGTTCCGACTCGGAGTAAGGAACAAGTGGCAAATCCAGGGGCGAGATTGGAGGCGAACTGGGCGGCACGGCCTCCATGCGGCCGATGGGAACCAGGGAAAGTGCTACTTCGCGCTGGGTATCAAGACCGAGCAGGGCGTTCAGTTGAGAATCGACAAAACCCGCGACGATCCTTGCCGGCAGGTTCGACGCGACAGACATGGCAAGCAGGTTGGCGAGAATGGTGCCATTATCCCAACCGAAATGGCGGTAGGTGCGGGAGTGGTATTTCCAAGCGTTGCGCCAATACGTGCCGGTGCAGATGATCGTAACCGGAGCATGAGCCACAGCTGGGTCGCCGCCGGTGGCGTCGGCAAGAGTCTGGCGGAAATCACCAGCACGAAGCCGGCGCAAACCGAACTCAGCCACCCCGAAGTGATAAATTCCGGCCGCAAGTCCGGGAGGTTCTTTCACTCCCGGCGCTTCTCTGCCCGGAAGGTCCGTGCATACGACGTAGAGTTCGATTTCATAAAGAGCGCCGGTGCAGGCGGCAGCACGAAAAAAAGTTTCTCCCCGCGGATGTTTCTTGCTGCGGATCACGCCCGCTGAAAAGAAAAGCAACTGCGCCAGGGTTTCCAGATCGGGCACGGCCTCCCCTTGCGCCGGCGCACCCGGAGCTGCAATCGCGGAAAGTGCAGGGCGGCGCGTGTCGTTGAAATCCCGGGGAAGGCGCGTAACCTCGAGCGTGGGATAAATTTTGAACAGCAGAGGCTTATTGTCCCAGTCAAGGACGTGCGGATTCATGCGAAGACTCTGATAAGAGTGCTTGGTGCCGCTGTGATACTGCAGGCCTGCGTCGAGGTGGTCGTTGTCGCTCAAAAAGCGCTCCTGATAGGAATGCGATCAGCGGTAAGCGTTGGGTGGCAAGCCAGTGATGCGGATTCCCGCGTGGCCTTTGTAGCGGAAGTTCAAGCCAATGAGCAAGGCCGTGACTTGCTCGACGATGCGAGCGTTTTCGAGTTTTCCCCCGTCGATCGCGCGGACGCCGGGAATCTTGGCTGCCAGTTCTCGGGTGAGCTGACCGGCGTCGGGATCGTCGCTGCAAACGATGACGTCGCAGTCCAGCGGAGTATCGGTACCGAGCAACTCCGCAGACACATTGTGAAAAGCGGCGACCACGCTCACTCCATCCGGCACCAGTTCGGCCGCCTGCTGTGCGGCACTGCCCTGCCACACGCCCAGGGTGCGCGAAGCGCGTCCGCCCACACTGGCTGCGAGGGGCACAGTCGCATCAATAAGAATGCTGCCTTCGGTGATGGCCGGCTTCAG
>CAZILJ010000909.1:0-3649 GCA_964539915.1 uncultured Acidobacteriaceae bacterium
GATACACATCGTTGTTCAGGCGCTGGCCGTGGGTCTGCGGCGGAAAGTTCACATCTCCCACAAATCCGTTTTCATTCTCCACGCGATATCCGAACGTTGTATGCGCCCAGACTCGTTCCGAATAGTCTCCCTGATACTCGAACCCAGCACGATTGATCCGGTCGACTTCGTGAGACGGGGAGTCGAAGACTCTCGCCGGATCACCGTTCACGTTGAGCTCGTTATAACGATAAAGGTAGTCGAATCCGGTGAAGCGATGTTGCCACCCATTCGGCGCCGCCACCGCTAGTTCCACACTGCCCAGCAGGCTGTTGAGCTGAGACCATTCGCTCGGATCTGGCGGCTGAAGAGGAGTTCCGTTGAAGTTCCATTCGCCCGGCACACCAGTGTGGCTGTTGGAATGACGAAAACGAGTGCGGAGAGAAACCGAATCGCCCAGCCTGACTCCCGCATTTGCTCCTTCCAGCGAGTCGGAGTAAGCGTCGTTTACGCCGGAGCCATTCGTATTGAACTGGTCGCCGAAGACGTTGTAATCGAAACGTCCATTTGCGCCGGCAAGCGATGCATGACCACTCGCCGTTCCGAAATTCCCACCATCGGCGCCAAAGCGCAGTTCGGGAACACGCGTGCTGCCGGCTCGAGTCCACACTTGGACTACGCTCGTCATGGCATCCGATCCATAGAGCGTGCTCTGTGCGCCGCGAACGAATTCCATGCGATCGCCCTGCGCCATAGACAAAGTTCCAAAGTCAAACGTGCCACCGGGTTCGTTGACCGTGACGCCGTCGACAATCACCTTGTTGTAATTCGACTCTCCACCCCGAACGAACAAGGACGATAAGCCGCCGTGTTGCCCTGCGGTGTTGATCACCGCGCCCGGCAGAAAACGCACCGCGTCGTTCGCGGCAATGGGTTCCATGGTCGTCAACTGCGCTCCGTTGAGCGTGTCCACGTCGGCTCCGGTTGCTTCTCCCGCTACAGGAGTGCGCGTGGCGCTCACCACCACGGTTTCCGCGGCGGTCGCCAGCCGCAGACGCACAGTGATTTCGGCTTGCGATGCAACTGAGACCGTCTCTGCGGCAAATCCTGGCGCCAAGACTTGCACCTTATAATCGGCAGACACGGCCCCAGTTGGCATGCGAAACAGCGCAGCCCCTTCCGCAGACGTATTCTGCGTGGCCAGAATTTTCCCTCCGCTCGCAGGCATCAAGTTCACCTGAGCGGCCGCCAGGGCAGCAGATTGCGGGTCAACCACCTTAACTTTGAGATCGGCCGCCGAAGCAGCCGCGCCGAGAAGCAGAACAAAAAATAAACCAGCCAGTACGCGCATCCCATCCTCCTTTTCACGCGAAAGAGGTTGCAGTAGACGGATCGCGCCGGTCTCCTGGCTTCGCGAGTAAGGATGGTTACTACCCATCCGCGAACGCCTGCGGCCTTCCCGGGACCTCTCCCAGTGGCCGATGGCCCTTTCCTCGTTTACAGTTGCGCGGCAGCGCGGGATTTGCACCCGCTTCCCTGTCTTCGCCTAGCGGCAAAGACGCGCGTTCCGAAGATTCTGCAAAGAGCAAAAACAACCGTCCGAAAAATTTAACGGCTGCGCATTACGGAAGTCAAATGAAGACTTTATCGCCGCGGATCAGCCGCAGACAGCGACAAACGAACTCGCCAGCAGTCATCGCCAGCGATGCAAGAACGTAACCATGAAAAAACGCAGCGAGGAGAGAATGCAGCCCACAGCGCAAGCCGTGGGTGGTGCCCCATAAACAAGGCCGCGAGCCCCGGTAGGGGCGAAAGAAGAAATACCTTACCTCCTCCACCGTCCGACCACATAGAGCACTATGGAAAGCACCACACTCACCAGCACCGAAGTCGCCAGCGGAAAATAAAAAGTGGTGTTCTTCCCGCGATACACAATATCCCCGGGCAGTCGCCCCAGCGGTAAGTTCGTTTTCCCGAGTACTGTCAGCACAACTCCAGCCATCACCAGCACGATTCCGAGTACGACGAGCAGTTTGCCGAGTTCTGTCATTCCAGATTTCTGTTCTTCTCGGCGATTGTAGTCCCATAAACCCCGGTGAGGGTGGGGTTTGGCCGCAACCTGGGGATTTCGCTTTGCATCGAAAAGTACTTGACATAAATCGATTTCCGCGTTACTCTCTCCCCATGTTCGACCCGCGCCCGCACCGCATCAGGCGTTTTCACCGTTCGGTTGAGTCCAGTTCCGCGCGTCCGTGGCCATCGCGGAGCGCCCCCGAAGTCTTTGCCGACCTGCGTTTCATTCGCGACACGATGGAGCGCTCGGCGGCTTTCACCGCCGTCTCTGGCTGGGGGCAAGTTCTTCTCGGCATCACCGCCGCGAGCGCCGCATGGCTGGCGGCGCAGCAAGCCTCGTCATTCGCCTGGTTGAGCGTCTGGCTGGCGGAAGGTCTTCTTGCCGCCGCCATTGGATTGCTCGCCTGTACCTGGAAGGCGAATCGTCGCGGGCTTCCGTTGTTTTCGGGCCCAGCCCGCAAAGTCGCACTCGGATTGGCGCCGCCCTTGGTCGCCGGCGCCTTTCTCACTTTTCTTGTTTTTCGCGCTGGTCTGCAATCTGCCTTGCCCGCGACTTGGCTCCTGCTGTACGGTGCCGGCATCATGACCGGCGGCGCATTTTCCGTTCCCATCGTCCCCGTCATGGGTCTGTGCTTCATGCTGCTCGGTGGCCTGGCCGTGCTCGGTCCTGCCGCATGGGGCAACTGGTTTCTGGCCGCGGGTTTCGGCGGCCTGCACATCGTTTTCGGGTTGCTCATCGCCAGGAGGCACGGTGGCTAGAGCGCTCCCATCTCGCCGCAAGTCCGCCAAGTCCGCGCCTGCCGAGAAACTGCGCGAGCATCCCCACGCTCAGACTCATGCGCCGACTCCCCGAGCCCCGGAACTCCCCGAACTCGATCGCCTGATTCACGAGCGCATTCGCCTCGGCATCGTCAGCGCCCTCGCGACCAACGATTCGCTCAGCTTCAATGACCTCAAGCGCGTGCTCAAGACAAGCGACGGCAATCTCAGCGTTCATGCCCGCAAGCTCGAAGAAGCTCAATACATTTCCTGCGTGAAGTTTTTTGAAGGTCGCGTCCCGCGCACCGAATACCGATTGACTCCTTCCGGCCGCCGCGCGCTTGCGGAGTATCTCGATCAGATGGAGGAGTGGATCCGTGTTACCAGGGAAGAGTAGGCCAAAATTTTTTGTGGTCTAACTTTGTGGTGTAAAGTACATTACAGAAAAGGACCGAGAACCGGACTATGTGGAGCGCTCACATCGCCAGCAACATGAATTTTCCCGCTGCGTTCGCAGTCCTTGGATTCGTTGCTGCCTGCGTAGGTCTTTTTCTCGCCCTCTCTGCCGTCTTGATTTTCTGGTTTGCGCGCAAGCCCAGGTTCGCCCGCATAACGGCCATCGCAATCGGGACTGGGGCTATCGCCTATTTGGCTCTCCTGCTTACCTTCTCAGCCGTCAGCCATGAGGCTGATCTTACGCGCGGGCAGGAAAAATATTTCTGCGAGATCGACTGTCACCTCGCTTATTCCGTCGTCGAGGTCAACCACCATCCTGACGGCCACGACATCATCAAGCTGCGCACCCGTTTCGACGAGACCACCACTTCGCCGAACCGTC
>CAZILJ010000910.1:0-3911 GCA_964539915.1 uncultured Acidobacteriaceae bacterium
AACAGCGCGATCGTCTTCAGCCAGCCAAAGCACTCTTCAATACGCTTCCTCTTCCTCTGACTGATGGCATATCCGGGATGCTGCGTCGTGCGAGCATCAATCGCGCTCCCACCCGGCCGCGCCAGGTTCTGGGCCACGTGCGGTGTTACCTTTATGTTTCGACACTCGGCCACGAAGTCCGCCGTGTCGTATGCCTTGTCGCCTCCCACGGTTACCTGTTTCGTGCCCGGAATCTGTTCCAGCATCACCAGCGCGGCATCGCGTTCGGCCGTTCCGTTGGCCTCGAACACCTCGGTGTTCACGATCAGACCATTGCGGTTTTCCACCAGCAGGTTCCCGTTGTAGCTCAGCCTGGCCTCTTTGCCCTTGCCTTTGCGTGCCATCTTCGCATCCGGGTCTGTCTTCGATGCGTGCGTCTGGTTCGACCGCTTCTCCCCGTGGAACGACAATCCGATAGTGCGAGATGGTCCGGCCGATCATTAGCCTGAAATCTTAGGTCTACAAGCAGGGCAAGTCAAAGAAAGCGAGCGGGTTGACCGACAAAGGGGACTCAGTTGGCGAAAAATCTCGATTGCGCTTAAAACCCCTCAATGAGCGCCATGGCTTCGTGGCAACAGTTGTCTGGGTTATGTTCCTTCGCGCACGCGAATTTCCGTGTGCCAACGAACCGGAGAAGGAATGGACCTCAGCCTTTCTTCACCACCTCCTCAAGGCTGGTGCCAAACTCCTTGAGGATAACGGCCGCCGCGTTGCGGCCAGGAACACCCGTGACCGAGCCGCCAGGTGGAGTACACGCGCCGGTCTGAAACAGGCCCGGAATGGGCATGCGGTATTCGCTCCATCCGGGAACCGGTCGCATCGGTCCGTTCTGCGCCGAATTGGATGCGCCTGCATGTGCACTGCCGCGCCACATGCCGGCATTCATTCTTTCAATATCCAGAGGGCTCTGAATGAACTTCCCGATGATCTTGTCGGGCGTCAGATTCGGCGCGAATTTCCGGAAGTGGTTGAGCAGCGAATCCGCGACCTGGTCTTTGATGGCATCCCAATGTTCAGGGCCTTGCTTAAGGTTGTAAGGAAGGTTGGTTTCAATCTTAACGGTGTGGCAGCCGGCCGGTGCGCGCGTCGGATCCACGACGCTGGGTGAGACGATCTGCAGACCTGGAGGATCGTCCAAATCGAGTTCTCCCGTGGAATTCTCGTAATTCAGAAGCAGATACTTTTCCAGCCGGGGACAGATGACCGCCTCGCCAGTTGAAATTGTTGCGCCGTTTGGCAACGGATATTGTGGTGCCTCAGTCGTCGCGTAGTGAAAGCTGATCATGGCGTGTTCCGGTTGAAACAATTCAACGCCCTGAAGGAACTCCTCGCCCCAGAGCGCGCTCGGAGCCATGTCGACCAGATGCTTGACATGAACGGTAGACACGACAGCCTTCTCAGCGCGAAAAGTGTCCCCATCAGCGCAGCGAACCCCAGCGCAGCGGTTTCCTTCGATGATCAGCTCGGTTACGCGTTTATTCGTAAGGAGCACTCCTCCGTGCGCTTCGATGTAGCGGCCAAGCGCGACCGTCAGCGTTCCGGAACCTCCCTTAGGAATCACGCGGCCAGTGAGATGGAAATTCACAAGTGAATAGGCCTGGCCGCCGGTGTCCGAATCGCTTGGCGGAACCGAACCCAGGTGCCCGCACATCAGAGAAGCGCGCCTCATATAGTCGGACTCGAATAGATCGGAGGTGAGTTGGTATCCCGACATGGCATAGCGGCGCTTCCAAAGTCCGACCATGGGGATTCTGGGTGCATTGCCAGCCTTAGCTTCGGGTGCCTCACGCGTGGCCGCGGTGTAGGCTTTGTACTCGGCGACCATCTTGCGATAGGTATTGGCATCCTTTCTAGAAATGCGCGCGATGGTCTCACAGGTACGGTCAAGGTCCCGCCAGATCGTGATGGACGCACCATCGATAAACGGGATGTGCATCACTGGATCGGACTCGATATATTCGCCGTAACCGTAATCACGAAGCTTCAGTTCATCATTCCTCATCACCGGGTTCTGTGAAAACCCGACGTGCGCGGTGGAGAAGAGATCGTCTTTAAAACCGGGATGGCAGACTTCTGCGGTTTTGACCCCGCCGCCAATGATCGCTTGACCCTCCAGTACTACGAGCTTGTAGCCTGCTTTGGCCAGATACGCGGCGCACAACAGGCTGTTATGTCCGGCGCCTGCCACGACGACGTCAAAACGTTCAGCCAACCCGGTCGCTCGCGCAATGCTAGTAAACGTCGAGAGTGCCAACGGCATAGCAGCGCCCGCTTTTACAAACTCTCGGCGAGTAATGGACGTCATCGATTTACCCCTCCGTAGCTGACAGAATATGAAGTTAGCACCACTCCTCACTCGAATCGAGGGAAACACAGGCATTGTAACTTCTTGTAAGCACTTGCGTTACGCAGAGAGGTGAACGTCAATTGGCGAAACATCTCGATTACGCTCATTGAGGGGTTTTGAGCGCTATGGACTGTGGATGTTGAAAAAGTCCCTCAACAGAACGCCTTTTCATCTGCGAGCATGCCGCGGTTTTCTTGTTTCCGTTCGACTAAGTGGTGGCCGGCAGAACCGGTGTTGTCGGCTGACTGAGGAAGCGCACCAGTCGCTTGAGGTTCTGAGCTACCGCCGCCAGGAAGAACTGCTCGCGTACGAACCTGAGTCTCCGCAGACGCAAGCGCCGCAATCCGATCTGATTCTTCAGTTCCGCGAACAAGGCTTCCACCTTCTTTCTTTGCCGCTGTGCTTTGGCGAACTCTGGTGTGTTGACCAACTCCCGCGCACGTTGTCGGGCGGGTTCGTTCTGGTGGATGATCAGACCCCGGAAGGCAGCACTGGTGCATTGTGGCCGGAGCGAGCATGGGCCACACTTTTTTCGTGTCCCGATGTAGTTGAAGGCTCGATTGCGATAAACTCGGCCACCGTAGTTGAGAAACTGGCCAGCAGGACAGATATAGCGATTGTTTTCCGGTTGGTAGGTGAAACGCTCGGGGCCAAAGAATGGGCTCCTCTTTCGGTGGATACTGTCACGGGTCCGCATGTAGGGAGTGATGCTGCGATCGGCTAGCCATTGCAGGAACTCGCCGTTCCCGTAGGTCGTATCGGCCGCTACCGATTCCGGCTCTCGCCCTCGCCATTGAGTGAAACGGGCGAGCATGTCTTGCGCGGCAACGGTTTCCTGACTCATGCGCGCTGCCGTGGCTTGCACTCCCACGATCACACAACGGTGATTGTCCACCAGATAGTTGTCGTAGTATCCCAGCCGCGCCGGTGTGCCGCCCTTGGTGGCGTAGGTAGAATCGGGATCGGTGGTCGAAACCTGGTCCTGTTCATGCACCGGCTCCTCCACCGGATTCCCCTCTTCCACTTCCCGCAGATACTGCCGGACGGTGTGATGAACGTGGGCCGCTTCCGCTAACTGCTCGCGTGGAATCCGGCTCTCTTTAGCTGCATTCGCTTCGATGAAGCTGCCGTCCACTGATAAATGCGTCCCTTGCACCAGTCTCACTTCCACACACTGCCGCACGATCTGTTCGAACAGCTGCTCAAACAACTTCGATTCCTGAAACCGCCCGTGCCGGTTTTTCGAGAACGTGGAGTGATGCGGGATTTCCTGATCGAAACCCAAGCCCGTGAACCAGCGCCACGCCAGGTGCATGCGCAGTTCCTCCACCAGTTTGCGCTCGCTAGTGATGCCGTATAGATACCCAATCAACAACATGCGCAGCAGAAGTTCGGGATCGATCGACGGCCGTCCGGTTTCGCTGTAGCTGTCTTTCAGTTGCCGCCGCACAAACTCGAAGCTGATGTGCTTGTCGATCAGCCGCAGCAGATGGTCTTCAGGAAGTTGGTCTTCCAGACGGAAGTA
>CAZILJ010000911.1:0-2852 GCA_964539915.1 uncultured Acidobacteriaceae bacterium
CCAAGCGCCGCGAGTTGCGCAGGGGCGAATCGCGAACCGACTCCAAAGATAAAGATAGAGATAAAGATAAGGACAAAGCCTGATGTTTGCCGCCCGCGGCATCGCCGTCTCGTTCTCTGTTTTCGTGATGGTGTACTGCGTCCTCTCGCTCGCCGTGAGTCTCTGCTGGCGCCCAGTCTGGCTGCATACCACGCGGCATCCGACTCACCGGATCGCTGACTTGCTCTTTGCCTTGCGCATGTTTCCGCTGCTCGTAGCGGCTGCTGTCACCGCAGCGTTCACCGTACCTTCTTTTCTTCTGTTGGAGCCACGCGCGATCGATGAGCCCATGGGCAGTATTCCGTTGATTTTGGGTATCGGCGGCGCGGTACTGGGAATTTTTGGAATAGCGAATGCCGGTCTGGCGCTCCGCCGCGCTTCCCGCACAGTTTCCACATGGAGCAGCGGGGCGCAGCCGGTTGAATCCTGCGCTCCGGTTCCGGTTCTGCGAATTTCGGGAGCCGGCCAAACCGGTGCATTCCCGGCGATGACCGCAGCAGGTATCGTTCGCCCTAAAGTTCTCGTCTCGGGCTTCGCAGAGTCCTTGCTTACCGCCGGCGAGTTGCAGTCTGCTTTGAATCATGAAGTCGCGCACGTATGCCACCGCGACAATCTGAAGAAGCTTCTGCTGCGCTTCGTTGCCTTCCCCGGAATGGCTGGACTGGAGGCCGCCTGGCTCGAATCCACCGAGATGGCGGCCGACGATGCTGCGGTCGCAAATGCCGGCGAGGCGCTTGACCTGGCTGCGGCGCTGATCAAACTTTCGCGGCTGGCACCGTCGGAACCTCCTGCGGATTTGACTGCGGCGCTGGTGCATAGCCTCCCTTATGTCATGAACGCTCGCGTCGAGCGCTTGATTGCATGGAGCGACGAGCGCTTGGTATCGACGCGGAGATTTTCGCCGTGGTATGGACTGGGGGCCGCTGCGGCCACCGCAGCGTTGTTTGCCGTAACTTACAGCCAACTGCTGGTACGAGTACACACAGCGACTGAGTGGTTGGTGCGGTAGTTCGCTGGTTTTATCGGGCCCTCTGCTATCGAGACACCCTCAGAAATTCACCCGCACGCCCAACTGCGCCGCGAATGGAATTCCCACGGTTGTGCCTGGGCCGAAGAAATCTCCCAAGCCGCCGGCGGGCATTTCCAGTTGCTTGAGGCTGGTGATGGACTTGAGTTGGTTACAGGCCGGGAAGTCGAGGCAAATGCTGGTGGCATCCCCCGAGGCAATGTCGCTCGGCGGAAGCGGTAGCAGGCTGATGTTTCCCACAAAGTTCGCACCGGGATTGTTTCTGTTGAAGAGGTTGAAGAACTCGGCGAAGGGACGAACCTCCAGGCGGTCGCCGAACTTGAACGGTCGCGTGATGCGCAGATCCATCTGGATGTAGGGAGTGCCCCGGAAAGCGTCGAGAGCGGTGGGCTTGCCATTCACAGAAATGCGCTGGCTGTTGTCTGCCGTCGTGATCGTGAAGGGCCGGGCGGACTCGGCCTGGGTCATCGTCGTCAGTTCAAAGCCGCCGGGGATGTAGACCGTGCCCGCGAGCACAAATCGGTGGCGCACATCTTCGCCCGACGGCCCGTAATCGCCGGGGCCGAACGGGTTCAGCGGATCGCAAACTCCATTGACATAATCAAACAATTCACCCAGCACGCATCCCCAGGTCTGCGCCTTCGACAACGTGTAATTCGCAACCAGGTTGAAACGCTTCGACACGTTGCCCTGGAGGTGAAGCATCAGCGCGTTGTAGCTGGAGCGGTTGTCGGATCGGAACACGCTTGCCGACGCGAAAGGATAAGCGCGATAGCTGTGATTTCCTTCTTCGTGGGTGTAGTCGGCGCTGGCGGTCCAATTGGAATTGAAGGCGTGCTGTACGCCACCGGTCGCGTGGAGTGCGTAAGGAGTCTTGTAAGTGGGATCGATGAGTGCGGCCGGAGGGTTCGGGCCTCCGTTGACAGCCTGAAATGCAGCCGCCCAGCCGTTCTGCGCGAGATCGTTATAGAAGAGTCCAAAGCCAGCGCGCAACACCGTGTGGCCGCTGGCGCCCGGCGAATAGGCAAGTCCCAGGCGCGGCCCGAATTGGTGGCGATCGTCCTGAGGCGCTCGCTCGGGAAGTCCGAAGGAGGGCAGCAGCGAAAACGATGGATTTGCCATCTGGTCGCGCCCCGAAGCGATGAATAGACCGAAAGTAGTTTGCCACCGCAGTCCGTAGTTCACCGTGAGATGACGCGAAAGTCGCCACGAATCTTGAGCATAGAGACCGAGGCGCTGCACGCTTTGCGAAAAACTCCCGTCGGTGGCGGGAGTTGTGGAAGCGCCGTTCGCGTAATCGAAGGGAAACTGCGCCGGATTCGCCGTGTAGAAAGTCGGATCGTTCGGGAACGAATACAGCGTCTCCTGATTCGCCGGGAACGCTCCGCCCAGCACGGGCTCGTGGATGAAATTCACTCCGAACTTGAAAGAATGGTCGCCGGTTGCATGGCCAAGGTCGTAGCGGAATTGATACTTCTGCTGGTTCCGAAGCGATGGGAACAGCGTGATCGGCGTGGCGAACTGATTGTCGCCGTAGGTCTCGAAGCCAGAGACGGTCAGCGTCGTAGAACTGAAAGGAAACGCAAGCGCGAAGCCCAACGTGGAATTCCGCGTCTGGATCAGGTGCAACAAGCTTGCGTCGAACACAAATGTTCCCAGCCACGTCGGACTGAAGGCGTAGGTGTTGCTGAGGACGGTGTTCCAGTAGTTGTTGTGAGTGGTGAGTCCGGTGGAGGGCAGCGTGGCCTGCTGCACCAGCGCGTTGTGCGTGAGGTAGTTGTCTTCC
>CAZILJ010000912.1:0-4091 GCA_964539915.1 uncultured Acidobacteriaceae bacterium
CGCGGTCAGGTCGTCGAGTTCGTTGGTTTTGTTGATCAGGGGTGTCGTCTGTTGTTTGACGTAGTTCTTGCTAGCGCAGCCAACGGTGGCTGCCATGCTTGCGGCAAGACAGATCACTAACGAAGTGCGGTTCATAGGGTAAGGCTCCTTAAATCAATCTTGGTACGCGGCCTGGGTAATCCCGCGCGATTGGATGCCGCGAGAATGACGGCTTGTTGCTTTCTACTCCCGCACATACTTTTGCACGAGACATGCCAGTTCCGCTCAGGGACTTCGTTCGGCGTAAGTATATCCCTTTTCAAGGGCTTGCGAAAGAACAATAGAGAAGCACTTTGGAGGTACGGGCGGCCATGGAACGAAAAGCCCACACAGGGAGTGGAAATTTTATATGGTTCGACTCAGATTTAGCCCGAACCCGCACTACCTTTCATCCCATCGTGGGGTGGGCACATCAAAGGGATCGCCTCCCGCTTGTTACGCCGATAAACTCGAAAATCATTCTCGTCCACGGTGATGATGGCATGTCTCGGATAGAGCTCGCTCATCCGAATCAAGCATAGATCGGCCAGGTCGGGCTTTCGATCCTGATACCGTTCCGCGATTTTCGACAGGTGCTCGATGTTTCGATTGCAATCAAACGCGATCCGCAGCATTTCGTCTTCGACCAAGGAAAGCACGTAGCCACTCGACTCTAGCTGAAACGCGGATTCGGCCAGCACCGCCTCACAAGTCAGAAGAGGCTCGGTAATTCCTTTGGCTATGTCTACAGCCCATTTGTGATGCTGATCGTTCAGCCGAGCGAAAGCAACGACGAAGCCGGTGTCTGCTATAGCCTTCATGAGCGCGAGAACCCTTTACGAGAAGAAACATCGACCGGGCCTCCACGAATCGCCCCAGCGTGACGCAGAAATCGCTGGGTTCCTCCTTGCGAACGAGCGTTCTCCAATTGTTGACGGACCAGTTTTCCAACCGGAATTCCTGTCTTCCGCGATGTTTCCTTCAGCCATTCCCGCAGTTCTTCTGTAAGACGGATCGTGAGCGTATGACTCATACGCCTGTAGTGTAACACATCCAAAATGCGCGCCAGCCTGGCGAAACCGGCCATTTGCGGGTTCGACGCTGACCTACTTCCAGATGTCGGTAATCGGCGAAGCCTTCCGGTCATTGGCGGTTAAAGGTTCCAGACCGAAATTGTCCTCAATCGTGCGCAGAACGCTGTAATGCGTATAGGGCTTGGCGAGTGCCCCGGGATCCTGCTGGTTCGCGGCTTTGACCATGTCGCCGAGAAACAGGGTGTAGATGCGGTTGTCGCTGTTTCCGCCCGACTCGTCGAAGGTCACCACGACCAGAGTCCCCTGACGCAGCTTTGGCGAGAAAGTATCGTCGAGAAACTTCTTCACCCACGTGCCGGCGACCCGTACGCTCGTATCGTGGCCGTCATGGTTCATGTTGGGGGTGTACAGGGAGTAGGCGACGAGTCCCCTCTTCGCGTCTTCGACGAAAAAGTTATCGGACTTGCGGGAGTCCACGCGAATCACCCGGTCGCACCACTTCTGCTGCACCTCGCGAAAGCTAAGGAACGGAACGTGACGCCGCGAATAGTTGCCGGTTTTGCCCGGGACTCGTTGGGACGAGTAGCTCCATGGACAGGTCTCGTTGGGCAGTTCTTCCGCGTATTGCTTGAAGTCGAGGCCAGCCGCGATCAGGCGATCCGCGATGGTTCGGTGCGCGGCATCGTCTGGAAGATTCACCTGATTATCAGCCATCAGGCGTCCGCGGCGATGAATATCGAAATCGGTCCCTGCAACCATGGCCAGATAATTTGGGTAAGAGGGATGAAACAGGGCATGAAAATTGGTAAAGCTGGCGCCCTGGACCGCCAGTTCGGCCAGACTCTTGTCTTTACTTGCGACCTCGTAGTCAACGTTCTCCAGAATGATGATCACCACCCGGTCAAAATGGTGAGAACTCGCCCGGGCCGCCGCGCGTGCCGCTTCGTCCTGTTTCCCCTCGGGAGACTTCGTCAGTCGCGGCATATTCGACTGATCGGCCGGTGCCGGGGTGATGGTTTGCGCCGCAGCCGCGCCAGAACTTCCGTTAAAGACGAGGGACAGCAGAAAACTGGCCGCCAATAGATTTCGCGGAAGGAACTTCCGGGCCACGCACGATAGACTCATCAGCCTTTTTGTAACACAATGCCTGCATTTTCCATCCA
Source organism: uncultured Acidobacteriaceae bacterium (assembly GCA_964539915.1). Lineage (GTDB taxonomy): Bacteria > Acidobacteriota > Terriglobia > Terriglobales > Acidobacteriaceae > Sulfotelmatobacter. Next base: position 2,216 of record CAZILJ010000912.1, read on the forward strand.
ATAGAATGGATTCCTCCGCATGGATTTGCAGGCCAAAATCCGCACTCTTCCCCCGGAGCCCGGCGTGTATCTGTACAAGAACGCCGAAGGCGACGTCATTTACGTGGGCAAGGCGAAGAACCTGCGCAGCCGGGTGGCCAGTTACTTCCACGAAGCACGCTGGGAAGATGCCAAGACCGGAACCCTAGTGCGGGAAGCCGTCGATGTCGATTACATCGTCGTGGCGAACAACAAAGAGGCGCTGGCACTCGAGAACAACCTGATCAAACAGCGCAAGCCGCGATTCAACATTCTGCTGCGGGACGATAAGACCTATCCATACGTGAAGCTCACGTTGGGCGAGCGCTGGCCTCGCGTCTACGTCACCCGGCGCTTGCGCAAGGACGGCAGCGCCTACTATGGTCCGTACTTCCCTGCCAACCTGGCGTACCGGATCGTCGATCTGATCCACCGTAATTTTCTGATTCCCTCGTGCAAGGTCGACCTCACGCGCTTCCATCCGCGCCCCTGCCTGCAGTACTACATCCGGCGCTGTCTGGGACCGTGCGTGCAGGAATTGACCACGCCGGATGCTTACCAGGAGGCGGTGCGTGATGTGAAACTCTTTCTGGAAGGCCGGCCCACGGACTTGAGCCGTTCGCTGCACGCCCGCATGGAACAAGCGGCGGTTGCTCAGGAGTACGAACGCGCGGCGAGGTATCGCGATCTCATTTCGACTGTGGAGCAATTGCAGGAACGGCAGCGTATGGCTGCCGCCGAGGGCGACGATGCCGACGTGTTCGGCTATCACTACGAAAATGGCATGCTGGCCGTCAATCTGTTCCACATGCGCGGCGGAAAGATGGTCGACCGCCGCGAGTTCTTCTGGGAGGATCTGCCGGAATTCGCATTCGCACCGAACCCGGTGGAGGCCACAGACCCAGTGGAGGGAAATGAACGTGTGGGAACGGGCGAGCAGGGCTCGCCGCCGCACTTGGCTCGGAGTGCAACCAGCAGAAGTGAAAAAGACCAGCACGCTTTTCATCCGGGCGAATTCTTTTCGGCCCTATTGATGCAGCTTTATATCGGCCAGCCTTATGTTCCCCGCAATCTCTATGTCCCGGTCGATTTCGAAGACCGCGAAGCTCTGGAGGACCTACTCTCGGAACAATCCGCGGGCGACCTCGCCCGGTCCGCCCGGGTGCATATTTTGGCGCCGCAGCGGGGCGAGAAGCGCTCGCTGATCGACCTCGCGGGCAATAACGCAAAGCAGTCGTACGATCAGCGTTTTCGCGTACTCAAGCCAAACGCCCAGAAGATTCAGGAAGAATTGCAGGAGGCGCTGGGCCTGCCGGAACTGCCCAAGCGAATCGAATGCTTCGACATCTCCCATATTCAGGGCGCGGAAACCGTCGCCTCCATGGTGGTGTGGGAAGACGGCAAGATGAAGAAGTCGGACTACCGCAAGTTCATCATTCGCACGGTGGAAGGGGTGGACGATTTCGCATCCATGCGCGAGGTTGTCACCCGGCGTTATAAACGTTTGCGGGACGAACATAAGGCGTTGCCGAGTTTGGTACTGATCGACGGTGGCCTCGGACAGCTGCACGCCGGCGCCGAAGCGCTGGATGCTCTCGAGATCATCAACCAGCCGCTGGCGGCCATCGCTAAGCGCGAAGAAATTCTCTATGTGTACTGTCAGGAAAAAGATCCGATCGCGCTCGATCACCACTCGCCCGTATTGCACCTGATTCAACTCATTCGCGATGAGGCTCACCGGTTCGCCGTAACCTTCCACCGCAAGCGGCGGCAGATGCGGGATCGGTCTACCGAGTTGTTGGAAATTCCCGGGGTGGGTGCGAGCACGACGCGGAGACTGCTCGAACACTTTGGCAGT
>CAZILJ010000913.1:0-2232 GCA_964539915.1 uncultured Acidobacteriaceae bacterium
GTCAAACCAGTGGTCAACCGCCCGAATCTACTCATGGCTTGAGATCCGAACTTTTAAACTCGAGTTCTTTCGAGGGACGCCACTTCTGCCGGAGGCGGCGTGACCGACGTTGCCGCCGTCGCGACGATCGCGACCGTAGGCTCCGCCGGTTGTGGAGCGATCGGGCGCTTGATGGTGAAGCGCTGAATCTTGATCTCGCCACGAGCGTGCACCGCGAGCAAAGCCTGTACCGCCAGCGGATCGAGACGCTTGCCGGCGAGGTTCTTAATGATCTGCAATGTCTGGTCGGGCGTGTGAGCTTGTTGGTAAGGACGATTGGTTGTAAGCGCATCGAAGGTGTCGGCCACAGCAATGACCCGCGCCAGCAGGGGAATCTGATCACCCTGCAGCCCGTAGGGATATCCGCGGCCGTCGAGCGCCTCGTGGTGCAACTCAATACCGGGAAGCATGTCGGCCAGTTGCGTGACCGGACGCAGAATGTTGGCGCCCTTGGTGGTATGCGTCTTCATGACCTCGAACTCTTCTTCCGTCAGTGCTCCGGGCTTCTTCAGGATGTGATCTTCAATGCCGATCTTGCCCACATCGTGAAGCTGAGCAGAGATGCGCAAGGTCTCCATGAAATGAGCGGGCAAGTCCATTTCCTTCGCAATGAGCAGGGAATAGCGCGTGACGCGGTCGGAGTGGCCGCGCGTGTACGGGTCTTTTTCGTCGACCGCACCGGCCAGCATCTGGATGGAGCCCATGAACAGCTCTTTATTCTCTTCGGCGGCGCGCTTCAGGTCTTCCACGTAACGCTGGAGTTCGTCTGACATAGTGTTAAAAGTGTGGGCGAGTTCGCCAATTTCCGTGCTGCTCAGCAAGTTCACTCGCTGAGAGAAATCTCCACGCGCCAGGGCGCGGCTGGATTCGGTGAGCACCTTCAGAGGACTGGTAATGCGGCGTGCGGCAAAGATGCTGACACCGATGCTCAACAGCACCGCAAGCAGGGCTAAGAGCCGGGCGGTGCGCTGCATCTCAATGACTCCGCGATAGGCCTCGCGACGCGGCTTCTGTACGACCACGGCCCAGTTCAGCGTCATGACGGGGCTGTAGGTGCCGAGCATTTCCACATGCTCGGAGCCGTTGTTCACGATGAACTCGCGCGTCTCCGCCAGCTGAGCCTTGTTGCCGCTGTCGACGAAGTTGCGTACGATGTCCAGTTTTTTCATGTCCTGTCCGGTGGCGAACTCCGGGGTAGCTGCCGCTACCAGGCGTCCCTGAGAATCAATCACATAAGGAGTGAGGCCACCGGCGCTGACTTCGCGCAGGCGGCGGATGAGGAACTGCAGGTCAACCACGGTGGCGATCGTTCCCAGAAAACGCGATCCATAGTTGACGGGATAGCTGACCAGGAATACGGTGCGAGCGGAATTTCCTTCGCCGACGACGAGCGCCTGGCCGTTATAGGCGCGCCCGTCACGCGCGGCGGCAAAGGCGCGCTCCAATTCGCGATTCAGAAAAGCGTCGGGAGCGATGCGCCCCGCCGAAATGCCCTTGGCATCGGAGTTCAGAAGAGTCGCATAAGCGATTTCATCCGAGGAAGAAACGAAGTTTTCGAGCAGGGCCCTGAGCTCCGGAACCCGAATGTTGTTTTCACCAATGTCACCGCCGCTGGCCACCTGAATGGCAGACGACAGGTTGGCCAACATCATGTGCAGGGAGCGCTGGTGCTCGGAAAGATCGTCGGCCAGCGAGCGGGTGATCGTATTCTGCAACAGCATCTCGTTGGTCTTCAGCCGGTCCCGGTTGATGGCTTCTACTTGCGACGAGTAGAAATACATCGGGATGATGCTGATGACCAGAAGCACACCGAGGATTACGTACAGAATCGGTATGCGTGCGTGATTCGGAGCGCTGTCGGACAAGTCTCTCCTCTTAACTTATCGCAGTCGCCGGGACGAAGTGACGGCGGCTCTCAAAGGTCTCCTTAAAAGTCTAACGGGGAATGAGCTCGGCAGGACGAAAAGCGGGCGGGACGGGCATTACCAAAGTACCGCGAGAAAACACTGTCGGGCGCGGGTTTGACGGAAAACGAAGGTTTTTGATTTAGATCTCAGGCTTCGGACCTCAGTCGTGGCTCCTTTATTGCGGGCGACTGCGCTAGTTTAGGAGTTTCTTCGGATCTCTCCATTGAACGAGGATGACGTGGTTGTCCTGGAGAAGCTTCTTGAATTCTGGACTGGTTACAACGTT